>JAYZAW010000200.1:0-6779 GCA_036339495.1 Pseudomonadota bacterium
AGGAACCAAACAGCCAAGATTGGAAAATTCTCTCGCAGGACGAGCGCGACCGGATTGAGGCCGCGATGCCCCGGCGGGAGTAAAACCGGGCGCCTAAACGGATCACTGACCGTGGCGACCGGGAACTCAGCCGCGCGGTCAAACACCGCATCAACAGGCCGGGCACAAGACTGTACCCGACCCAGTCGCTACACCGTCAAATAATCCTTGCATCGCGGGAGCCATCCACACAGGACCTTCTACGTTATTGAGCAAGAAATAAAGTAGAAGGTCCCCTTTAATCAGCCGGAATTGGCGAGATCTCCGCCGGGGCGCGGGGGTGGTCGCGCCAGTATCGCGATGTGTTTCGCACCAGCTGGAAATGTTCCGGGGCGTCGGCGAAGGTCGGCGACAGGAACAGCAGCCGGAACAGATGACGTTGACGCTCCGGCTCCGGCCAGTCCTCGAACGCGGTCCGGCTGTGCAGGATGACGTGGTTGTTGAGGATCTGGATATCGCCGCGCTCGAAAGTCATGTCGAGGCGGAATTCGTCGCTGTTGGCCATGGCCTCGACCATGTCGACGGCGGCGATCTGGTCGTCGGTCAGTTGCGGCGCGTCGTCGAACCGCTGGCCGGTCATGATGTAGGTGCGGCCATAGCGGCCATAGACGCGGCCGTCCCGGCGGGTGAACACGGGCTGGATATTGTACGGCTTGTGTCCTTCCATTTCCTCGCCGCGAAAATCGACATGGAACGGGCCGTACAGCAGTTCGAGCAAATCCGGACGCCGTTCGAGCATGGCGTTGTGTATGGCGGCGCTGCTGGCGATGCAGCTCAGCCCGCCCGATTTCGCCCCGTTCCAGCACATCAGCGCGACCGCGTCGTTCTTGTCGCAATGGAACGACAGGGCGTCGCGGCTCTGATAGCCGCGCCCGTGATTGTCGGTGTTCCAGTCGCGCGCGACATTCATGACGTGGCCGACAACGTCGCCCATCTGGTTCTGGCCCACGGCCTCGCCCCAATAGGCGCCGATGCCCCAGAAGATCAGCTGCGCCTCGTCGCGGCTGTAGCGGTCGACCGGCAGGCCGCGCAGCATGACGAAGCCGCGCCCGTCCTCGATTTCGTGCCGAATCTCCGCCAATGAGGCGGCGAAGCCGTCCAGCGGGAAGGTTTCGCGCGTGATGTCCGGGATGCTCAATCCCCGCGCCTGGACATGCCGCAGCGCGGCGTCGATTTCCGCGATGTCGTCGTCGGAGACCCGATGGACCCAGTCGTTCGGGTCCGCCATGTCCCGGGCGGTCCAAGCCGATCTGGACTGGAAGGGTTCGATATTGGACGTCATGCCTGCGGACTCCTTCAGAAGATCAAATTTTGACTCCAATCGACTTCCGCCGCCAGAGTTTATTCAGGCGCGGGCCGGCGGCGGCTTCGTGGTCACTATTCGGTGATTCCACCGGTTCATCGGGTCGCTTGTCCTTTCATATGACGCCGCGCCGTGTTTCATTGATGCAATGTTACGGCGAGGACAAATCCTTTGTACGGCGATGCTGGCGGTTCTGCTGTCCGCGCCCGCCGTGTCAGCCAGTCTCGATACCGTCGACCAAGGCCCGAAAATCGGCGCGGCCATGGCGCAAGCGGTCGGCGCGACGGATCAGGGCGGCTAATACCGCAATTTCAAATCCCTGGTGCGGCGGCGTGGATTGATCATCCTGTTCACCCGCTCGTTCGACTGGTGACCCTATTTCTAGAACCAGGCGGTCGCCTGGAATGAAAAAATCAAATCCTTCCACGCCCTCGGCTACGGCGTCGCGGGCGTCACCAACGATTCAGTCTCCGCAATAAAGCGCTTCGCCGAGTATGAGAACATTGCCTTCACGCTGCTGTCCGACGCCAAATCCGAGATCATCGGCGCTTTTGACCTGCTCGACCCGAAATATCCTCCGTCCAGCCGGTGGCGCGGTCTCGCGCTGCCCATGATCGTGGTCGTCAATAAGGCAGGGGTGGTGACGCGCCGCTTTTCCAGCCGCGATTACCGCGATCGGCCGAGCGTCGACACGGTGCTCAAGAGTCTGCGCTAAAAGCCATCCGCAATGAGGAGATTTCCGGTCGACACGCGCTGGCGGATTTTGGCCAGGCGTTGGAAGTCGTCAGAATTGTACCAGGCTTTCGCGGTTTCCATGTCCGGGAATTCGTGGACCACGATGCGGGTTCCGGCCCACGCGCCTTCCATGGTCTCGAATTCGCCGCCGACAAGCTGCCTGCCGCCGAACTTCTCGATGCTGGCGCGCGCGGGGCCGAGATAATCCCGCTTGTAGGTTTCCGGGTCGGTGAGTCCGGTTTGGTGATAGATGACATATGCCGGCATGGTCGCCTCCTCATTTTCAAGAGAAGCAATACCACATTCCCGCATCGGTTTGACGTGATGGGCGGTCTACCGATTTTGCGGCGGCGTTCCGCCGGCCCGAGCGATGGCAAGGATTCGGGTGATTTCCGCGTCGTTAGGCCAGGGCGTGTAGGCCACGGGGCTGGTCTGCCCAGGGTCGTTCCACAGCGCGACGACGCCTTCGCCGACACCCCACATTGTAAACCCTATTCCCGTCATCACGGCCCAGCCCAGGACGCCGCCGATCACCTATGCCACAAGACTGACCCGTTTGGAATAATGCGGATCTCGCCGGGAATAGGCCATATGCGCCACCTTGGATCAGGGGAATGTCGCCGTCCCCAAGGATTCCACGGCCATGGTTAATTTTTTGTTAACGGACGAATTTTGAGTGGGCCGGAGCCGACTTGCATGAACGGCGATCAACCGAACATCCCGAGCAGATCCCAATAAAAATATTGCAGCGGCAGCATCACCAGCCAGGCGACCACGGATATGGCGACCAGCAATTTCATCGCCTGACCGATGCGCACCCCGCCGAGCGTTATGACCAGCACGATCGGCGGCAGCTGGTAGGGGAACAGGGTCATGGCCCAGCCCAGCACCTGCGACATGACCACGGTGGCGATCGGCCAGCCGGTTGCTTCGGCGATATTGCCGGCGAAGGTGGTCATGATCGCGGGCGCGCCGGGGATGGTTGCGAACCAGCCGATCACCGCGCCGATCGCCGACAGCGCCGCCAAATTGGCGAAATTCTCACCCGGCGCGAGCGGAATTTGAGCCAGCAGCCAGCCGCCCGCCAAATCGCCGAGCCCGCTATTCGCCACCACCGCGCCCATGCCGACAATGGCGGACACGAAAAACCAGGGCGCCAGATTGATCTCGCGCACCATGACCGACGGCTCAAGCATGCCGATGCGCGGCGTCATGCAGATAATCGCCGCGGCGAGCGACACCCAGGCCGGCGAAACGCCATGGGCGAAATCGCTCATCCAGAGCGCCAGCGCCACGGCCAGGATAATGAGCAGTCGAATTTCCGGCGCGCCGACCGGCGCGCTGACAATGTCTTCGCCGTTTGGCCTCGCGATGTCCGGAAACAGGAATTTCAGCAGCAACGGCAGGGCAATGACGGACACGATCGTGATCACCGGAAACTGCGCCAGAATATACTGGCCATAGGTCAATTCCAGACCCAGGATGTTTTCCGCCGCGCCGACCAGCACCAGATTGGGCACGGCGGAGGGCAAAATCGTGAATGACGGGTATATCGAACCCGCGCCGACGGCCAGCGCGATCCCGACCCGTCCGTTCGATCCCGCCGCGAACCCCAGCCGGTCGGCCAGCGCCAAAAAAATCGGCAGCATGATCATCACCCGGGCCGTGTTGGACGGGATCACAAAAGACGTCATTCCGGTCACGATGACGATGCCGACCAGCACGGAAAGATATGTTTTCCCGATGCGGGATAATATTATCCCGGCGATGCGCGCGCCAAGCCCGGTGGTCCGGACCGCCAATGCGATAATCAGCCCGCCAAAAATCATCCACGCCGCCGAGGAATGAAATCCGGAAAACACCACCGCGCGGTCCGTTCCGGTCAGGGTGACCGCCAGCAGCAGGAAGATGATCGCGGTGAAATATTCCGAGACAATCGCCGTCGCCCACAGTCCCACCGCAAAGATCACCACGCCCGCAATCGGCAGCAAATCGGGGCCGACGCCCTCGAGTGCCGGGATGAATTGCAGCGCGATACCGGCGATGCAGGACAGAATTGCGATGATTCGGGAAAACAACCGGCCAGACGAATGCATGGAAATTTTAATACCTGTTTCGAATTCGCCCTTCCTAACACGCCGATCCTTGCGGGACCATCTTGGCGCCCGGCCTTGCCGCGCGGCACGCAACAGTCGATAATTCGGCCAATCCACGGGGGACCGAGAAATGACCAAAATGCACCAGACCGGCGTCTCGCCCGAGCTCATCGAGTTTATGAAAAAACGCCGGGGCGCGGTTCATGTCTATGACTCGTTCGATCCCGCCAAAACGGCGCTGATCGCGGTCGACATGCAGAACGCCTGGCTGATGGAAGGCCAGCCGGCCTATCTCGAATGCGGTCCGGGCATCATTCCCAATGTGAACCGCCTGGCAGATGCGCTGCGCGGGGCGGGAAGCTTGGTGGTCTGGCTGCGCAACATGCATAGCGAAGCGAAGATCGAGGCCTGGTCCAATTTCTTCGATTTCTTTGGCCCCAACCGGCGCGAGCGTATGGTCGCCGCCCTGACAGAGGGCAATATCGGGTCCGCGCTGCACGCCGACCTCGACATCCGGCCCGAAGACGAAATCGTCGAGAAGATGCATTACAGCGCCTTCACCCGCGGCTCGTCCGATCTGGAACAAAAGCTCCGCGCGCGCGGCGTCGATACGGTGATCATCTGCGGCGTGGCCACCAACGTGTGCTGCGAATCGAGCGCGCGCGACGCCCATATGCTGAATTTCAAAACCGTGGTGGTGTCCGACGGCAATGCCACCGGCAGCGATCTGCTGCATACCGGCGCGCTCAACGGGCTGTTCGCCATGTTCGCCGACGTAATGACAAGCGACGAAGTGCTCGCCCGGCTCGAAACATCAACCGCGCACGCCGCCCAACACGCGGCCCAATAAATCTTGGAGACTCAACCATGAACACCGCCCCCACCGAGCTGGAAAAAGCCGAGTTTTACCGGCGCATCGATCCCGATAATCTTTATCCGCTGTGGGAGGCGGTCAAGGAGATGATGACCGTGGGGCCGCAAACCCAGGCCACGCCCCATCTGTGGAAATTCGACGAAGTCCGCCCGCACGTGGTCGAGGCCGGACATCTGGTGTCGGGCGAGGATGCGGAACGGCGCACCCTGATGCTGGAAAACCCGTCCATGCGCGGCGCCCGGCGGATTACCGAGGCGCTCTATACCGGGCTGCAATGCATCATGCCGGGCGAGATCGCCGAACCCCACCGCCATTCGCCGTCCGCCATGCGCATGGTGATCGAGAGCGAGGGCGGCTATACCTCGGTCGACGGCGAAAAATGCGACATGCAGCCGGGCGACCTGATTCTGAACCCGTCCTGGCATTGGCATGGCCACGGCCAGGAAGGCGACAAGCCGCATATTTCCATGACCTGTCTCGACGTGCCGCTGGTGCGGTTTCTCGGCCCGGTCTTCGCCGAAAGCTGGACCGGCAACACGGTGTTCCCCGACGGTCCGCCGGAAGACGATTGCCATGCCCGCTACGGCGCCAACATGCTGCCCATGGACCACGCGCCGAAATCCCCGTCCTCGCCCATCTTCCGCTATCCCTACGCCGAAACTAAAAGCGCGCTAACGCGGCTCGCGGCGGCGGGGACTGTCGATGCCTGCCACGGCGTGAAGATGGAATATGTCAATCCGGAAACCGCCGGGCCGGTGTTGCCCACGCTGTCGGCCTTCATGCAGCTTCTGCCCGCCGGGTTCCGCGGCGAAACCTATCGCAGCACGGCGGCCTGGGTGTATCACGCGGTCGAGGGCTCGGGCCGCACCATCGTCGGCGACAGGATTCTGGAATGGGGGCCGAAGGATATCTTCGTCGTCCCGGCCTGGTTCCCCCATCGCCACGAGACCGACGGCGAAAGTTTCCTCTACAGCTTCTCCGACAAGGGCGTGCACCAGAAACTCGGCCTGTTCCGCGACCAGCGCGGCACGGAAGCGGAGGTATAAGGGCCGTCCTAATCCACCATGCCGGCGTGGCTGCGCATGACGCCGCGGTAGATTTCGAAGGCGCGCTTGAAGGGGACCAGCGAGAGGCGCATGTCGCGCGGCATGCCGTCGGGTAGGGTCTGGACGCGGTAGATGATCTTGCGGCCGGCCTGCATTTCCAGGATGAATTCGGCTGCGTCGTCGTCACTCCACCAGGCCTTGCCGTCGGCGCGGATCGTGGTTTCGTGCAGCGCCAGCCGGTCGATCCGCAGGGAAAGCGACAGGCCCGGCATGACCCAGTCGCGCACCGTGACGATGACCTGGAAGCGGCTCGACGCCCATTCGCGGATTTCGATCACATTGGGCGCGAACGCCGCGCCGAGCGCCGCCTTGGGCGCGCTGAGCCGGCACGATCGCTTATCGTCCAGCAGCGCACGCCAGCAGGTCATCGACCAATCGCCCATCGCGTTGTGGAACAGGATAAAATCCGCCCGCGCAGGGACCACGCCGGCGAACAGTAAGAACAGCGTCACGCCGGTCCGTTTCATGGCCGATCCAGAAACTGGTCGGCAATCCAGCGCGCATGGCCGGTCAGAGTGTAATCATGGTCGCGGTAGCCGAGCAGTTGCACGCCGAGCGGCATTCCGTTCAGCGCCAGCAGCGGCAGGTTCATGGCGGGGACGCCGAGCAGCGACGACGGTTCGTTG
>JAYZAW010000201.1:0-6827 GCA_036339495.1 Pseudomonadota bacterium
AATACTTTTATGCCGCCATGCCGGCGGCGACCCCCCCAACCCCACCCTCCCCCTCAAGGGGGGAGGGAATTCTTTTTGAATTTGCGTTTAGGGCTCGATCTCGAAGATTGCTTCGATTTCCATGCAGTAATGGCGCGGCAGTTCGAACATGCCGATGGCGCTGCGGGCGTGCTGGCCGGCTTGCGCGCCGAATACATCGACATAGAAGTTGGACGCGCCGTCGATCACCGCCCATTGGCGCTCAAACCCCGGCGCCGAGTTCACCATGCCGGTGACTTTCACCACCTGTTTGACCCGGTCGAGGCTGCCGAGCTGGCGGCGCACCGACGCCAATATGTTCATGGAGGTCGCCCGCGCGGATGCAACGGCATCTTCTTCCGAAACGTCGCCGCCAACCTTGCCGCGCACCACGACGCCGAAATCCTCCGGCGGCGGATGGCCTGAGCTATAGAGCAGATGACCGGCCTGGACGCAGCCGGTGCGGTTGGAACTGGGGTAATCGAATGGCGGAGGAAGTTCGACGCCCATCTCCTTCAGCCGGGCTTCGAAACTCACGCCATGGCCTCCTGTTTCATGATGATGTTCGCAGTCAGTTTTTCCAGCCGGCAGGGCAGCCCGCCGGTGTCGGCCGACCCCGTGATCGGGTCCCACGGACCGTCATAGGAGATCGCCGTATTGATGTTTACGGTCAGGGCGGCGCGGTCGGGGCCGTCGGCCTCGGGCAGCCACCAGCCCATGCCGGTGCGCACGATGCCGGGCGGCACGTCGTCCGTTACCGTGATTAGCAACTGGCACGCGCCGCTGCCGCCGGTGGTCTCGACCGCGACCCAGTCATCAGTCTCCAAGCCCTGCGCTGCCGCCGTGTCGGGATGGATTTGCAGCCGAGGGAAGGCGGACACCTTGCGCGCCCAAGCCTGATCGCGGTAACGCGAATGGTGATAGGTCTTTTCCCGCGCGCCGGTCAGCAGGGTCAGAGGGTAATCATCTTCATTATCGCGCTCGGCGCGGGGCGGCTCATAATTGGGCAGCGGGTCGAGCCCGAGCTTGTCGAGCGTTTCCGAATAAAGCTCGATCTTGCCGGTCGGGGTCTTGAAGCCGACGGCATCGAAATTGCGCAGCTCGTATGGAAACTCGGCGTAGCCCTTTTTCTCCAGCGCGTCGAATGTGATGCCGCCGTCGCCCAGCATGAAGGCGTTGAAGTCGCGCTTGGTTTCCCACGGGAAGAACCGCCGCGTATCGACGCCGCGCTTCTCCAGCCGGCGCGCCAGATCGGTGGTGAACGCGAAATCGGAGCGCGCCGCGCCGCGCGGCTGCTGGATCGCGCGGGTGAACGACACGCAGGGCGCGGCAGGGTCGAGCGAGACTTCTTCCTCTTCCAGCGAGGTCGCCTTGGGCAGCACCAGATCGGCGTATTCGGCGGTCGGCGTCATCATGTGGGTCGCGACCGACAGGAAATCGAGCGACTTCAGCGCCGCGATCATGCGTTTGGTGTCGGGATAGGTCACCGCGATATTGACGCCCGAGACATGCAGCGCGCGCACTGGATAAGGCTCGCCGGTCAGCATGGCCTCGATCACGGACGGGTTGTGGCAGGCGGTCTGCCAGCCATCGGGTCCGGCCCAGAGCGGATACTTATCCGCGCCGATGGTCTGCTGTTCGATTTCGCGCGGCAGGCGGAAGGCTGGGTCGTGCAGGATATCGATATAGTTCCGGAACCCCTTCGGGCGCTTGACGCGGCGGTTGCCGCCGACCCGGTCGAGATTGCCGCTGATCGCCACCAATGTGTGGAAGGCGCGGAAGGTCTGTACCCCGGCGCTCGACGAATCGATGCCGTGGCCGGATATGAAAGTCGACGGTCCGTCGGCATAGATGCGCGCGGCGGCCACGATGTCGTCGGCCGGGACACCCGAAAGACGCGCCGCCTCGGCCGACGTGAATTGCGCGGCGCGCTCGGCATAGGCGTCGAAGCCGTGGCACCAACTATCGACGAATTCCCGGTCGTACAAATTTTCCGAAATCATCACATGCGCCATGGCGAGCCCGATGGCGGCGTCAGTCCCGGGTCGCGGGCGCAGCCAGAGATCTGCCATGTCGGCGGCGGGAATGCGCGCCGGGTCGATGACGATCACTTTTGCACCGTTTTTCCGGGCCCGTTTCAGCGCCATCCACTGGGCCGGGTCGGCGGCGGACGGGTTGCGCCCGACGATCAGCGCACACGACGTGTTATCGACATCTTCCGCGCCGATGCAGGTCAGCCCGGTAATTTTATCACTCAATGCCCGGCAGCCGCCGCACAGATCCTGGTTCATCATCCAGTTGGGCGAGCCGAGCGAGCGCATCAGCAGCGCGACCATGGCGCCGCGGCTGAAATAGGCGCTCGACACCGCGCCGGCCAGCGACAGCGGTCCGTGGCGCTCGTGGGTCTCGAGCAGTCGGTCGGCCATCTCGTCGAGCGCCTCGTCCCAGGTGATGCGCGCCCATTTGCCGTCGCCCCGTTCGCCGATGCGTTTCATCGGGTATAGCACGCGCTTGTCGTGATTGTTGAGTTCCGGCAGGCCCCGTATGCCCTTGACGCAGAACGCGCCGAGCGAGGCCGGGTGGTCCGGATTGGGGCCGATTTTCACGGCCTTTCCGTCTTCCACCGTAACCAGCGAGCCGCACTTGGTCGAGCATTCCCAGCACGTGGTGGGGTAGACGATTTGGTCCGTCGTCATGACGCCATTCCTGATTTATCCAGCTTTAGTCTAACACATCACGCCGGGTCCAGATCGCATAATTCCGGCGCGACCCGTTCCATGAACAGGCGCATGGAGCGGTGGCGTTTTTTCCGGGTCGCCCAATCCTTGCCGGTTACGATCAGCAACGAGCCGAACCCGCCGGATTCGTCGTAGAATTTCCGCAGTTTGCGCGTGACCGTGTCGCTGTCGCCCAGGATGTAGTAACCCTGTTCCACATAGGCATCGATGGCGGTGCGGTCATTCGGAACGTCAAGCCCAAGCACGTTCTTCAGCATTTCCAAAAAGCCGCGCTGCTCCTGGACGCTGGTCTCGTATGTTACCGACGGGCGCAAATCCTCGATCGCGTCCTGTTCCGAATCCGCCAGATAGACGATGCGCGACGCGGCGATGTTGCGCAGCGGCGCCTCGTTGCCGACGGCTTGGGCGAAGGCGGAATATTGTTCGCTCTTTTTGCGCAGGCGATCCGTCGGCTCCAGGAATGCCGAGATCTGGGTATAGCCGCGCTCGGCGCTCAGCTTGATCATGTTTTCGGAATCCGACGCCGTCGCCATGGGAATGTGCGGCGTGGTCAGCGGTTTCGGCAGGGCGACCACGTTCTTGGCTTTCCAGTATTCGCCGTCCCAATCGAAGGGTTCGTCCTCCGTCCAGCATTTTTCGATGAATTCAAGCGATTCCCCGAGCCGGGCGTGGCGGTCTTCATAGGACAGGCCGCGTTCGATGGACGTCAACGGCACCGGAAAGCCCGACCCGAATCCGAAGATGAACCGGTCGCCGCCCAGTAAATGATCGACCACCGCCGACTGGATCGCGACGTCGAGCGGGTGATGCAGATGGACCAGCTTGACCCCGGCCCCCATGCGGATGTTCTTGGTCAGGGCGGCGGCCTTGCACATCATCATCTCAGGAACCGGGATGGTGTCCACTTTGCCGATATAGGGCGGCTCGCCGTGATGTTCGCTGATATAGGCGTCCTTGAAGCCAAGCTGGTCGGCGAGCACGATCTCCTGGATGTCTTCTTCATATGTTTGCGCCGCCGTGGTGTGGGGCCGGAAGCCGTTGGAAAAAATGCCGAATTCCATATTTCGTCCTCAAAATTTTGGCAGATATCCCATGCCGGTCAGCCCCGCGTAAAGCAGCCTGAGCGACAGCAAGGTCAATGCGATCTGGAAAAGCCGGTGGAACAGTTTTTCGGATAGTTTGTTCAGCACGCCTTGGCCGAACAAATTACCCAGCGCGCTCATCGCGATCATGGCGGACAGCAGCGGCAGATAGGCGCCGAACGAAAATCCCAACGTGATGAAGGCGACAAGTTTCAACCCGTGCATTAGCACCATCATCACGGCGTGCGACGCGAGATATTCATGGCGCCCCGAGGTGGCCGCGCGGGCAAACGGCGCCAGCAACGTGCCCGTCGCGCCCACGAACATCGACACCAGTGTACCGACCGCGCCGAGGATAAAGAATTTAGGTCCCGAAAACGCCTGGTGGCTTTCCGGCTTCGGCGCCCAGCAGACATAGAGAACAAAGAACCCAAGCACGCTCTGCAGCAAGGCTGTCGGCAGGGTGACCACGATCTTGCCGCCGATCACCGCGCCCAGCACCGTGCCGAGCGCGAAGGCGGGGATCAGGCTCCAGGTAATATGCTGGCGCATGATGATGATGCGGCTGACATTGTTTCCGGCCTGGATGGTTCCGTGCAGCGGGATCAGGGCGGCCGGCGGAAATATGGTCGCCATCACCGCCAGCAGCAAAACCCCGCCGCCGAGACCGGCGACCACGCCGAAAGCCGCCGTAAAAAAGCTGAGCACGGCCAGCCCCAGGAACATCCATTCGGATACGCCCGGTGCGGTGAATAACGTTTCCAACAAAACGAGTTACCCGCGTATGTGTTGGGCCATGAATAAAGCGTCCGGCCCGCCCGTGCAAATCCGCCCCTCTTTCCCAAAACGGCCATTTGCCGTATGAGGTGGCCCAAATGAAGGAGTGAGCGATGACGGAATCAAAGGGAGCGCTTTCCGGCGTGCGGGTGGTTGATCTGACCCGGGTGCTGGCGGGACCCTATTGCACGCAGGTGCTGGGCGATCTCGGCGCCGATGTGATCAAGATCGAACGGCCCGGCGCGGGCGATGATACCCGAAAATTCGCGCCGCCTTTCCTGCAGGATGCGGACGGCGAGGACACCAGCGAGAGCGCCTATTTCATGAGCGCCAACCGCAACAAGCGATCGATTGCCCTGGATATCAACAAGCCCGAAGGCCAGGACATTGTCCGGCAACTGGTCAGGGATGCCGACATATTGGTGGAAAACTTCAAGACCGGCAATCTGGCGCGCTACGGGCTCGGTTATGATGACGTCAAAAAAGATAATCCCAAGCTGGTCTATTGCTCGATTACCGGTTTCGGCCAGACCGGCCCCTATGCCGAACGTCCGGGCTATGATTTCCTGATCCAGGCCATGGGCGGCATCATGAGCCTGACCGGCGAGATCGAGGGCGAGCCACAGAAGGTCGGGGTGCCGATCGCCGATATGATGGCCGGCATGTTCGCCGGCGTCGCGGTGTGCGCCGCGCTGCGTCACGCTGAGGTCACCGGCGTGGGCCAATATATCGATATCGGCATGCTCGACACCCAGGTCGCGTGGCTCGCCAATGCGGGCATGAACTATCTCTATGCCGGAGAGCTTGGCCGGCTCGGTAACGCGCATCCCAATATCGTGCCCTATCAGGTGTGCAAGACCGGCGACGGTTTTATTGTCGTCGCCATCGGCAACGACGCCCAATTCCGGCGTTTCTGCGAATTCGCCGATTGCGTCGAACTGGCAGACGACGAACGCTTTGCGACCAATGACGCGCGGGTCCGCAACCGCGAGGACGCCTGCGCGGCGCTGAATCCGATCTTCGCGGCAAAACCGTCGGCCTATTGGTTGCAGGGACTGGAGGAACGCAAGATCGGCTGCGGGCCGATCAACAATCTGGACCAGGTGTTCCAAGACCCCCACGTCAAGGCGCGCGGCATGGTCAAGGAAGTTCCCCATCCGGCGATCGATGGCGGAATGGCGAAACTTATCGCAAGCCCGTTCCGCCTGTCGGAAACGCCGGTGGCTTATCGATACCCGCCGCCCTTGCTCGGCCAGCATACGGAAGAGGTTCTGCGCGATGTGTTGGGGCTGGACGACGTTGAGCTGGGGAAATTACGCGATGGCGGAGTCGTTTAAGCGGCCGGCAGTCTAGTCTTAAGGAGGAATCAGCGCGGCGCGGAGCTCCATGAGCCCGACCGGCTTGGTCAGGGTTTCGACCCCAAGCATGCCCGAATTCGTTCCGATGATTTCCGCCATTTCCGCGTAGTGCGGGTTGTAGCCGGTACCTGTAACAATATGGCGCGCCACGCACGCCACCGACCTTAGTTGTGACGATACAATGATATTTGCCGATTTCGACGTCAAGCCATGATATGTCAGCACATGTTTTCAAATCCGATTGGTCCTTTTCCCGAACTGTCCGACGAATGGCGCAAGGCCGATCTTGATGGCTTTATGGCCGACATTTCACCTGATCAGGATGTCTGGGTGTTCGCGTACGGATCGTTAATATGGAATCCGTGTTTCGATCACGACCGGAATTGTCCGGGCGTGTTGCGGGGCCACCGCCGCAATTTTTCGATTTGGACGGCATCTGCGCGCGGTACACCCGAACGTCCCGGGCTCGGGCTGGCGTTGGAGCCGGGCGACGGAACCTGCAAGGGGCGGCTGTACCGGATTGATTGGAAAAACCGCAACGCCGGGCTCTGGGCGATCTGGCAACGGGAAATGGCGACCGGGATTTACCGGGCCCACTGGCTTCCGGCGCAGACCGATTCGGGTTCAGTCCGAGCAATTTGCTTCGTCGCCGACCCGACCCATCCGCAATATGCCGGCGCGTTTTCCGCCGACGAGACGGCCGACATCATCGCCCGGGCCACGGGACAATTCGGCACCTGCGCCGATTATCTCCGCGAAACCGTCACGGCGCTGGCCGCGATGGGGCATGACGACCCGGAGCTCGAGACCCTGTTGGCGCTGGTCGATGAACGTATTGTGGGCAATTCTTGGAA
>JAYZAW010000202.1:0-9623 GCA_036339495.1 Pseudomonadota bacterium
TTCCCAGCAGTTTGGAAATATGCTCTGCCGAAACGCATACAAAGGAATTGACTTCTAAGGATTGGCTCCGACTAGGTGGGCAAGCGACTTTATTAACAGTATCGGCACTTAACGGAAGTCGGATCGCCCGAATATCTAGTCTGATTTAGCCTCGAAAGCGGCCCTGCCTGCCCCTGATTGCGGACAGCGGCTTATAGATTGCTTTCGATGACGGGGGCTTCCTAGAGCCCTTGCCGGTCAAATGATGCGAGATAACCGGACGATGCCCTCGCGGATTGCGGCTCTTTCGTTTTACTGCAGAGCGGCCGCCCGGAGTGCGTCTGGTGTAAAGGGCAGGCGGCGGAGACGTAGCCCCGTCGCCTGTTTGACCGCATTTGCGATCGCGGCCGCGGTCGGTCCGGCAGTGGCTTCGCCCGCGCCCAGGAACTTGCCGTCCGGCCGGTCGATCAGGATGGTTTCGACCTCGGGAATGTTATCAAAGCGCAGGATCGGATAGCTGTCCCAGTCACGGCTGGTGATGCCGCTGCTGTCGAATTGCACCGCTTCGTGCAACGTCCAGCTCGCCGCCTGGATCAACCCGCCCTCGAACTGGGCGATCAACCCGTCCGGGTCGACGATCTGGCCCGCATCCGCCGCGATCACGGCGCGCAGCAAGCGGATTTCGGCGGCATCATTGACTTCGACCTCGATGCCAACGGCGGCATAGGCGGAATTGTTCTTGTATTGGGCGAACGCGACGCCTTGCCCGATCGCCGCGTCGGATTCGTTTGTCCACGTTTTCATGCGTTCCGCGACTTCCTCCAGCACGGCCTTGCCCCGTTCGTCTTCAAGATGGCGCAGGTGGAATTCCACGGGATCGAGACCGGCTTCCTCGGCGAGCTCGTCCATGAAGGATTCGATCGCGAAAACATTGCCGTAGGCGCCGAGCGCCCGCAGCGCCGACGTCCTCAGAGGCAGGCCGCGCACCAGATGCTTGACGATCCTTGTGTCCGGGAAGGCGTAGAGCGGGTCCTGATTGCGGTGGATCCCCACATGGCGGCCCATGGTCGGTCCCATGATCAAGGGTTCCAGCGGATCGGACAGCAGATGGGTCGCGATCAACCGCCGGGGACCGACCTGATCGGCGCCCGCGCGGGGGCGCATGCTGTAGGTGTCGCCATAGCTTTCGTGGTTCCAGTGCAACACCGCGCCATTCGCGTCCACGCTCGCCGTCAGATCCATGGTCATGCAGGTGCCGTAGGGCTCCCAGGCATGTTCGTCGTCGCGCGACCATTTCAGCAGGATCGGCTTGCCCGGATTTGCGCGTGCGATCAACGCCGCTTCCATGGCCGCGTCATCGGCCCCGTTATGGCCGTAGCAACCCGCGCCCGGCGTATGGATCAGGCGGAGATCGTCTTCCGCCATGCCGAGCGCTTCCGCCATGGATGTGCGCAGTATGTATATGCCCTGGCTATGGGTCCAGACCGAAAGCTTGCCGTCCTCAAACAAACCCATGGCGGCTGACGGACCGATCGACCCGTGCATGTAGTATGGTTTTTCATAACGCGCCGAGAGCGTAATCGCTGCCCGCGCCGGGGCCGGCGGCATGTCGGGAACCGGTTCATCCTGTGGCGTGCCCTCGATCACCGGCCGGCTGATCCGTTCGTTGGCGGGCAGGCGTTCAAACACATCCTGGGCTTCCAGCCCGCCGGCCAAATCCCAATCGGCGGCGGCGGCCAACCGTTCGGCCGCCTTGACCGCCGCGTATTCGTCGTCCGCGGCGACGGCGACGAAACTGCCGTCACGCGTAATTGTCACGCCCTCGTCGCTCAACCGCCATTGCACGGTGTCGTCGAGGCCTTTTAGCCGGGCATGATAATGCGGTGGGCGCACTATCCTGGCATGCAGCATGCCGGGCAGCTTCATGTCCTGGACAAAGCGCGGCCGGCCGGTGGCGATGTCCTGCATGCCGCGCGCCGCAACGCGTTTTGCGGCTTTCATGCCGAGCTGTTTATGGGTGTCGGGAGATTTTATGTCGGCTTCCAGATCGACTTCCACCCCGAAGCTTTTTCCGCCCGCGAGGTCCCAATAGGTCGCCGACCGGTTGGTGTCACGGGACTGCACCAGCCCATCGTCCACATCCAGCGTGGCGACATCCACATCCAGCGCCTCGGCCGCCAGCGCCAAAAGCCGGTGGCGGGCGGTGGCGGCGACGAGTCGAATGGCATTGCCGGATTCGTCCATGGAATTGCTGCCCGACGTCATGCCTTCATTGGGTGACAGGCCGGTTTCGGCCGGGACGATAACGATGCGGTCGTAATCCACATCGAGTTCCTCCGCCGCCAGCAATGCGACCGCCGTCGAAATGCGCTGGCCGATATCGACTTTGCCGTTCCGAATGGTGACGCGGCCATCCGTGCCGATGGATATCCATTCGTCGAGATTGGGGTGACGTGTGAGGCTGGGGTTAGACGTCATCGGACACGCCCTCCCCGATCAACCGGTTGATGGCGTGCAACACCCGGCCGTGAGACCCGCAGAGGCACAGATGATCGTTCAGGGCCTCCTTGATTTCCCCGTCATTGGGCGTTGGATTGCCGTTCAGCAGGGCCGTCGCGGCGATCACGATGCCCGGCGTGCAATAGCCGCACTGGGCCGCGCCTTCCTCGACAAAGGCGCGCTGAACGGCATTGCCAGCGCCGCCTTCTGCCAGGCCTTCGACGGTGACAATCTCGCACCCTTCGAATTCGGACACCGCGCGGTCGCAGGTCAGGGTCGGTTCGCCGTTAACCAGCACCGCGCAGGCGCCACATTGCTCCAGCCCGCAGCCGTGTTTCGTGCCGGTGAGGTCAAGCTGATTGCGCAGCACATAAACCAGCGGCGTCGACGGGTCCGCCTCGACCTCATGGGACGAGCCGTTGACGCGCAGGGTTATCTTGCCCATGAAATAAATATCCCCCGTTAATTTGCGACAGTGTCGCCGCAACGGGCCTTCGGTTCAATGGCGTGCAATGCTACAAATTGAATTGCCCACCAATTCATCGGGAAATCCGGGTTCATGTCTGAGAAAATGGAGTTTGATTATGTGGTTGTCGGCGCGGGGTCGGCGGGCTGCGTGCTGGCGAACCGGCTGACCGAGGACGGCCGGTCGACAGTCTGCCTGATCGAAGCGGGGGCCAAGGACCGCAACCCGATGATCCGGATTCCCGCCTGCATTGTCCTGCTGATGCGTCACAAGACGCTGAACTGGCGGTTTTCGACCACCGCCCAGGACAATATGAACGGCGCCAAGGTCTATGTTCCGCGCGGCAAGACCGTGGGCGGGTCGAGCTCGATCAACGGCATGGTCTATATCCGCGGTCACCGGCTCGATTACGATGATTGGGCGGCGGCGGGCAATCCGGGCTGGGGCTGGGACGACGTGCTGCCGTATTTTCTGAAAGCGGAAAACAATGAAAGCTTTCCGGAATCTGATCTGCACGGCAAGGGCGGCCCCCTCAATGTCACCTTTATCGATAAGCCCAGCAAGCTGCAAGAATCGCTTGCCGAGGCGGCGGAACAGCTGCAACTGCCCTATATCGAGGATTTCAACGGCGCCGAACAGGACGGCTATGGTCTGCATCAGGTGACCCAGAAAAACGGCAAGCGCTGGTCCGCCGCCGCCGCTTATTTAAAGCCCGCGCGCAAGCGGAAAAATCTTGAGGTGATCACCGATGGGCAGGTCGCCCGGGTGATATTGGAGGCCAACCGCGCAATCGGGGTCGAGCTGGTCGAAAACGGGCGAAGTCGGCGCATACTGGCACGGCGCGAGGTGATCCTGTCGGCCGGGGCGATCGGCTCTCCGCAGCTATTAATGCTGTCGGGCATCGGCGACGGCGCGGCGTTGGGAAAGCACGGAATCTCCGTCAATCACGCGCTGCCGGCGGTCGGCAAGAATTTGCAGGACCATATCTCGGCCCGGGTCGAGATGGTGAGCAGGAGCACGACGCCCTATGGCATATCGCTTCCCGCCCTGCCCAAGCTGGCCTTGAGTACGCTGGAGTATCTCATATTGCGGCGCGGATTATGGTCCAGCAATCTGGTCGAGGGCGGCGGCTTCATCCGGACCGACCCGACGCTGGATCGGCCCGATATCCAGCATGTGTTCGTGCCCGCCAAGCGCGGCGTCGCCGGCGCGCTGCTGGGCTGGGGGCATGGTTATGGGCTGAACGCGGTGCTGCTGCGGCCGAAAAGCCGGGGTGAAATCCGGCTCGGCTCGGCCGATCCTGGCGCGCCGCCGGAAATCGACCCCCGGTTTTTTTCCGATCCAGCGGATTTGCCCCTGCTGCTGCGCGGTTTCCAGGAAGTCCGGCGGTTGTTGGCGACGCCCGCCTTCGAACAATATGGCGGAACTGAAATCTGGCCGGGGTCCGAGTTCGACAGCGATGAAAAACTGTCCGACTGGATCAGCAAGAATGCCAGCACGATCTTTCATCCCGTCGGCACATGCCGCATGGGCGACGACGAATCCTCGGTGGTTGACCCGGAATTGCGCGTGCGGGGAGTCGGTGGACTGCGCGTCGCCGACGCCTCGATCATGCCCAATATCGTCGGCGGCAATACCAACGCGCCGACCATCATGATCGGCGAAAAGGCCGCCGACATGATCCGGCGGAACGCCTAAGTCATGTCCGATCTCCCGTCATTCGTGCATATCAACGAGGAAGGCCCGCGCGAGGGCTTCCAGATCGAGCCCGGCCCGATCGCGACCGCGCGCAAAATCGAACTGATCGATGCGCTCTCGCAAACCGGGCTGACCCATATGCAGATCGTGTCTTTCGTGAACCCAAAGGCGGTGCCGGGCATGGCGGATGCGGAACAAATCGTCGCCGGCATCACCCAGCGGCCGGATGTGGCCTATACGGCGCTGTGGCTCAATGAACGGGGATTTGAGCGCGCGGTGGCGACCGGGCGGCTCGACAATCGGGGTTCGCTGGCGCTGTGCGCGTCCGATCCGTTCCTGAATCGCAACCAGAACCGTACGCCGGAACAGCAGCTCGCCGGCCAGCACCGCATTGTCGAGATGTACAAAGCGCGGGGGATTCCGGTGGAGCGCGGCGGGATCATGGCCGCCTTCGGCTGCAATTTCGCCGGCGATGTGACGGTCGGGCGCGTGGTGTCCCTGGTCGGGCAATTGCTCGATATCGCCGCCGAACATGGCGTGACGCTGAAAGTGATCTCGCTGTCGGACACCATGGCCTGGGCGACGCCGATCTCCATAAAGCGCGTGGTCGGCGCGATCCGCGATAAATTCCCGGATCTCGATCTTTCGCTGCATTTGCATGACACACGCGGCATGGGCATCGCCAACGCACAGGCCGGGCTCGAGATGGGTGTCGCGCGCTATGATTCCTGCGTCGGCGGGCTCGGCGGCTGTCCGTTCGCCGGTCATGCCGGCGCGGCCGGTAATGTCTGCACCGAGGATCTGGTCTTCATGTGCCAGGAAATCGGCATCGAGACCGGGCTCGATCTGGAAGCGTTGATCGGGTGCGCCAATCTGGCCGAGGATATCGTCGGACATCCGTTGCCGGGTTCGGTGATGAAAGGCGGTTCTTTGCGCAGGATGCGCAACATAATTGGACGTACGCTGCGCGACAAAATCGTATCCGGAGACTGAGGCTTTGGCGGATCTCCAAATCCCCGAACCCCGCGCGCGCGTCGATGCCGTGATGGATGACGGCGCGGTGATCCGGATCCGCGCCCATGGCGCGCCCCGTGACGCGCGCATCGTGGTCAGCCACGGCAACGGATTTGCCGCCGACGCTTATTATCCGTTCTGGCGATCCCTGCTCGACCGCTTCGAAGTGATTGTGTTTGATTTGCGAAATTATGGGCAAAGTCCGCTGCATGGCGCCGAAAACCATCATTTTCCCCGAATATTCGACGATCTGCCGCTGATTCGAGATGAGATCACTATAAACTTCGGCGACAAGCCCAGTTTCGGCGCCTTCCATTCACTATCAGGCCGGTCAAACCTGAAATACGCCTTCGATCATGGCGTATTGTGGGATGGCATGGTGCTGTTCGACCCGCCCATGGTGCCGCCCGACAATCATCCCCTGCACGCGCTTGCCATGAAGGATGGGCGGATGCTGGCCCGCGCCGGAAACGCGCGGCGCGAACATTTCACCGATCCGTCCCAGCTCGTGACCGTGCTGTCCCGTTCGCCCGGCCTGCCCAATTGGGTCGACGGCGCCTATGATCTGGCCGCGCGGTCAACGCTGCGGCGGGACGAGGAAGCCGGCGATTGGGTGCTGTGCTGCCCCGCCGCGCTGGAAGCATCGATCTATCTCGAGACGAAGAAATATGGCGTCTGGCCGGCGCGCGACGCATTCGACCGGCCGGTCAAATGGGTCTGCGCCGATCCGACCCTGGAAGATGCCGGCTGTCCCGCCTTGTGCGGCCAGGCATTGCACCGGGAAATGGGCCTGGATTATGAATTCGTGTCCGGAACCCATCATTTCCTGCAGATGGAACAACCCGAAATTTGCGCCCGGATCATGACCGAATTCGTCGATCAGCATTTAAGAAAAGAGAGTTGATTTGACCGAACTGATCGTCCCCCGACCCCACCAAAGTTTCGATCTCACCATGGCGGACGGCGCCATAATCCGGGTGCGCCGGCACGGCAATATGGCGGGTCTGCGCCTGGTATTGGCCCATGGCAACGGGTTCGCCATCGATGCCTATCTGCCGTTCTGGGGCCTTCTGGCCGACCGTTTCGATCTGGTAATCTATGACCAGCGCAATCACGGCCAGAACCCGCGCCACGACGATCCGACCCATCACGACGTGTCCTATTTCGTGTCCGACATGGAAGAGGTGTTCCACGGGGTAAAGCGCGAGCTCGGCGACAAAATCACGGTCGGCGTGTTTCATTCGATTTCCGCCATCACCGCGATCCTGCATGCGTTGGAGGGCGGGTCGGCCTGGGATGCGCTGGTGCTGTTCGACCCGCCACTGATCCCGGCCCCCGGCGACGAATTTCATGACCTGGCCTATGATTTCGAAGTCGGGCTGGCGAAATGGTCCGCCGGTCGGCCGGACCGGTTCCCGAGCCCCGAGGCGCTCGGCGGCGGGTTCGCCAAATCGCGCAGCCTGCGCCGTTGGGTCGAGGGCGAGCACATGCTGATGGCGCGCTCCATCCTGCGCGAGGACAAGGCGGCCGGCGACTGGGAATTAAGCTGCCCACGCGAATGCGAATCGCGTGTCTATATGACCAACTCCGGATTGGATCTTTGCGGCAATCTCGGCGAACTCACGGGCAAGTATAAATTCATCTGCTCCGACCCGGAGGAGGAAGACGCGCTGTCGCCCGGCCACGTCAACCGCGCCATGCATGCCCAATACGGCCACCCTTACGAGGTAATTCCCGCCACCAGCCATCTGCTGCAGGTCGAAAAACCCGTCGAATGCGCCGCCGTGCTGTTGGCGTTTCTCGAAGACTGCGGAATTACTCCACCGGCCAGGTGAGTTTAAGGATCTTGTCCATGTCGAGGCGGCCGGCGATGCGTTCGGCGGTCTGTTTGACGTCGGCCAGGATTTCCGCCTCGTCCATATGGGTCAGATGCCCGTCGCGCACCACCTGGTCGCCGGCGACGAACACATGCGCGATGGAATTGCCGGTCGCCGCATAGACCAGGTTCGAGACCGGGTTATAAAGCGGCTGCCATTCCGGGAATGAGGTGTCGAACAGCACCAGATCGGCGTCCTTGCCAATTTCCACGCTGCCGATGCGGTGGTCCAGCCCGGCGCCGCGCGCGCCGTTGATGGTGGCCATTTCCAGCACGTGCTCCGGGGGCATCACGCGCGGGTTGATGCGCGCTTCCTTGTAACCGCCGGCGAGCAGCAGCATTTCCTGCGACATGTCGGTGATGCCGGAACACGCATGATCCGACCCGATCGAGACGTTAACCCCCAGCGCCATCAGCTCGGGCAGCTTGCCCATTACGAAATTTCCATAGCCGTTATGCATGCTCGACGACGGCGCCGCCACCAAAGTCGGTTTGCGGTCGGCGATGATTGCGACCTCGTGGGGTTCAAGCCAGCCGGAATGGACCAGCAGCATGCGTTCGTCCAGCACGCCGAGATTTTCCAGCCGCTCTATTTCCGGCGCGCCGAAGCCCGACAGGCAGCCGTCATGGGTCGAATATGAAAAACACGCATGGGTCTGCAGCATTGTGTCGTGCAGGTCGGCGAGCCCCTTCAGCCCGGTAATCAGCGCGTCCGATGCATTGTTCAACCCGCGGAACGAAGCACTGACAGTGACCCGCCCGTCATGGGCCCCGTCATATTCCTTCAGCAGGTCGGCGGTCGCCTCCAGGCACGCATCGGTGGTCTCGATCATGGTCTCCGGAAGCAGCCCCATGACCGATTTGGTGAGGTCGAAGGACGACCGCGCCAGCACCATGCGGCCGCCGCCCTTGCCGATCGCCTCGACCGTGGCCGCCGGGTGGTAATTGCCCGGATCGACGAAACAGGTCACGCCGTGGCGCAGCATTTCCATCGCCGTCAGGCAGGACGACACATAGACATCGTCCCGGGTCATGGCGCCTTCATAGGGGTACATGTGGTCGAACAGAAACGACTGCGCGTTGGCCTCGTCGGCCAGCCCGCGCGCCATCTGGAACGACGAATGCAGATGGTTGTCGACGAAGCCCGGCGTGCCCACCATGCCGGCCCCGCTGGCCGTAACGTCGGATTGCCATTGGTCGGTGATCTCGGCGGTCTTGCCGATGGCGGCGAATTTGCCGTCGACCACGGCGATGGCCGCGTCGCGGATGATGCGCCGCGTCCCGTCGACGGTGATCAGCCAATCGATTCCGGTAACCAGAAGATCCGCTTTGCGTGGGGAGCCGTTCATGTCCTGCCTCTTTATTGGGAGCGTTTCGCCGGATCATAATCGCCCCGCCCCAGCCTTGCCATGGTCAAAGGCTTTTTTACCAGCGGCCCTCGCGCTATGATGGGGCATCACCAGAACGGGAGAGCGACCATGGCATATGGTTTGAAGGAATTTTGCGACGAAACCCGGACGATCCTGAAATCCGACCAGACCGACGCGGGCCGCGAACAGGTCCGGCAAAATCTCGGCAGGCTGCTGGCCAACCAGGACTTCGTCGACGCCAATTGCAGCCCGGACGCCGAACGCGGCATCCATACGCTCTATCACGACGAAGAAACCGATTTCCACGTCCTCGCCCATATCTATGAAAACGGCACCCAGTCGCCGCCCCACGACCATGGCAGCTCCTGGGCGATCTACGGCCAGGCGCTCGGCCATACCGAAATGATTGTCTGGACGCGCAAGGATGACGGCTCGGATGACAGCCACGCCGAGGTCGAGCCGGCCGAGGAATTCCGCCTCGACCCCGGCGATGTCGGCGTGTTCCATCCGGGCGTGATCCACTCGATCAAATTCCCCGACGGCGCGCGTTTCGTCCGCGTCACCGGCACCGATCTCAACCAGCTCGGCCAGGCGCGCTACGACCTCAAAAACAAGACCGTCACCGTCAGCGACCCCATGGCCCACGCGCGGTAGGGGGGTGGCGATATAATGTAGGGGAGGGTCCCCGACCCTCCCGAAACCGAACGATCAAACTGTATTT
>JAYZAW010000203.1:0-4967 GCA_036339495.1 Pseudomonadota bacterium
GGTGAAGTTTTACCAAGGCGCGCGAATTGTCACGCGTGACCGAAAAACATCACGCAAAAGTCACGCCGATGTCACACCCGCGAGCGTCCGGTTCGTGGACGGATGGGTTCGTATTCAGTAGTCCCCAATCACCGCGTATCCATAATTCGAGCTGACAGAGTTCTACAAAACAGAATTTGGAGCGGAAACCGCAGGAGCAAACCATGGCGACAATCACGGGCACATCGGGTGACGACCCACTCTCCAGCAGCGGAAACGATACATTCTTGCCGGGCGATGCCCAAGACGTCGTCTATGGCAGCACCGGATACGATACCGTCGATTACTCGGATAGTTCATGGGTCCTAACGGTAAGTCTTCCTACCGGAACGACGACCGGTGCTGGTACCGACGATCTTTATGGCATCAAAGCCGTCTTGGGCAGTGACTATGCCGATCTTATTTACGGTGATTCACAAGCAAATTTCCATACCGGGGAAACCGGCAATGACACTCTAAACGGCATGACCGGCGACGATCTCTTATACGGTGGTTCCGGAAACGACAAACTTGATGGTAGCGACGATGACGATACCCTATATGGCGGCGACGGCGTGGATTTCGTCTATGGCGGGGCCGGAAATGATGGGCTCTATGGCGGCAATGATTCGGGCGTCGATCCCATGTATGGCGGCGATGATATCATCGACGGCGGCGATGGGGACGACTCCCTGACCGGCGGGACCGGGGAAGGTCTGTTCGTCTATGCCGACGGCGACGGGACCGACACCACGATTGATTTCGGGTCCGGCGATACCATCACGCGTTTGGGGGTGGTCGAAAGCGAGCTCCATTCGGACGATTTCAGCTTCGCGTAGCCGGGTCATTCGAATTCAGTCAGACCAGCCGCCGGTGGGGTCCCTCCCCCGCCGGCGGTTTGTTGTCGAGCCATCGCCATTCGACCGGTTGACCACGCCGAGCGGCTAGCTCATTTTATTCGCTTAGAATCCGGACCATCACTTCAGGGAATTCCATCATGCCCCATAGCCTCCGTTCGTTCCTCGACTCCATCGACAACCGCATGGTTCATATCCATGATGAGCTCGATCCGGTGTCCCAGGTCGGCTATCTGTGTTCGGAAAGCGCGGGGCCGCTGATGATGCATAATCTCAAGGGGTATCCGGGCTGGCGGCTGACCGACATTCTCATAAAAGACCGCGCCGGGCAGGCCGCCGCTTTCGGGTTGGAGAATGAAAACGACGTGTGCCCCTATCTGGCGGACAAGATGGCCACCAAACGCGGCAAATCCGTGATGGTCGATGACGGCCCGGTCAAGGAAATCAAGATGCTGGGATCCGACATCGACCTCCATAAACTGCCCATTCCGATCCATAGCCATGGCGACGCGGGGCGCTATCTCGGGTCCGGCCTGACCATCACCAAGGACCCGGAGACCGGCATCCGCAACGAAGCCATCATCCGCATGCAGCTGACCGACGACCCTCAGAAGGCGACGTTCTGGATGGCGGCGCGGCACAATTACGCGCACTACATGAAATATGTCGAGATGGACGAACCCATGCCCATGGCCTTCGCCATCGGCATGCACCCGGTCTATGAGATCATGTCGAACTGGTCCGGCAAACACGCCGATTTCGACGAACTGGAATATGGCGCCGGGATCCTCGGCGAAGACATCGAGATGATCAAATGCGACACCATCGATCTTGAGGTCCCGGCCCACGCCGAGGTGGTCATCGAAGGGTTGGTGCATCCGACCGACCGCATGCCGGAAGGCCCGTTCGGGGAATTCACCAATTTCGGGGCCGGCGCGGAAGGTCCCGCCCCGGTCTATCAGATCACCGCCATTACCCACCGCAAGGACCCGATTTTCCGGCACATGCAGGCGACCTGGTTCACCGATCATCAGCCGCTGATCACCCTGCCGATGGAAGCCACCTATTACAACCGTCTCAGGGAGACCCACGGCAATTCCAACATCATCGACGTGTTCGTGCCGCCCTGGGCATCCCAGTTCATGATGATCATCCAGATGGAAGCCAAGTGGGACGGCCAGGTGCGCGACGTGCTAATGTCGGCGCTCTCCGGCCCCAATCTGCATGTTAAGGTCGCCATCGCGGTCGATGAAGACGTCGATATCTATAACGCGGAAGACGTGCTGTGGGCGATCTCCTGCCGCATGGATCCGGCAAAGGAAGTTCATATTTTGCCTGATTCACGACTGCATCCGTTGGATCTGTCGATCCCGCAGGTCGGCGATGAATACACGGTGATGCGGATCGGCGGCAAAATGGCGATCGACGCCACGAAACCGCCGACCTGGCGCGCCAAGGAACGGGCCCGATTCACCCGCGTCGACCCCATGGGCAAGCGCGACCCAGAAATCCAACGAATCCTCGAACAGGTCCGCCAGCCCCGTTAACGGGGCCGGCGGCGCCTGTCGAACTATTCGTGGCCGTCACGCCGATCGGTCGCAAGGAGCTCTTCTCAAGACCGGTCTTTGATTGACCTTTTGGGTCAAATTTGTTTGTGTACCTATGAATTTTGGACACGAAGAACGCGGGGACCATCGGCATGGCGGACAGACTCGACGATTTGGATATGCGATCCATGATGCCGCCGACAAGCGAGCTTCACGCCCAGATCGATGCCTGGCTGGCGGAAGATATTGGACGCCTCGACATCACCACCGAATATCTGATCCCAGCGGATGCGAAGGCCGAGTTCGTCATCAATACCCGCGATGATATCGTGCTGTGCGGCATGGAGATCGCCGCCGAAGTTTTCCATTATCACGTCCCGGAATGCGACTTTGAAACTGTTTTGCGGGACGGCTCACGCGCCGCGCCCGGTTCAATTTTGGGCCGTGTTAACGGCCCGGCGCGCGGTCTGCTGACCGCCGAGCGCACGGCGCTGAATCTGCTGCAGATGCTGACGGGGATCGCAACACTGACGTCGAAATACGCGGCGCTGGTGGACAGCAGCGGCGCGACCTTGATCGACACTCGCAAAACCATCCCTGGCTACCGGGCCCTGTCGAAATATGCAACCTGCGTCGGCGGCGCGCGCAACCATCGAATCCGGCTCGATGACGGCATGCTAATCAAGGACAATCACATTGCGGTCTGCGGCGGCATCGGTCTGGCCATGGCGCGGGCCAGGGCCCTGACCCCGTCCTTGACCAAGATCGAGGTCGAATGCGATACGCTGGAACAGGTCGGAGAGGCCGCCGACCAGGGCGCGGACGTCATATTACTGGACAACATGGATGCGGCTACCATGAGCGAGGCGGCCGGGATTGTCGCGGGACGGTCCGAGCTCGAGGCATCCGGCGGCGTCAATCTGGACACCATTTACGACAAGGCGCGCTCCGGCGTGGATTACATCTCCGTCGGGCGCATGACCCAGTCCGCGCCGGCGGCCGATATCGGCCTCGATGTCAGCATCATGACGAATTAATGCCGGCCGATGGCGGAAGGAACGCTTTATCTTATTGTCGGACCGTCCGGCGCAGGCAAGGACACGCTGATCGACGGCGCGCGGGCGGCGTTGGCGGATAATCCCGGCTTTGTGTTTGCGCGCCGCTTCATCACCCGGCCAGTCGGCTCCGGCGGAGAAAACCACCAGGCCGCGACCGACGAAGAATTCCGGACTCGCGAAAATGCCGGAGGATTCATGATCGCCTGGCGCGCCCACGGACTATCCTACGGCCTGGAACAATCGCTGCAAGACGATCTGGCGATGGGCCGCCACGTCATCGCCAACGTGTCCCGCGCGGTGCTGGGCGAGCTGGTTGAGCGGTTTCCCTCCCATCGCATTGTTGAAGTTACCGCGGCACCGGAAATTCTCGCCGAACGCCTCGCCCACCGAGGGCGAGAGAGTGCGCCGGAAATTGCCGTGCGTTTGGCGCGCGAAGCCGAAAATTATCCATCCGACGCAAATCTGATTTCTCTGAATAACGCACAAACGCCCGAAGCGGGCGTATCTAAATTCCTCGCCATTCTGAAACAGGCCCAATGCTGAAGCTCCGGCGCGTCGCCATCGATAGTTGGCGGCAAAGCATCGCCTATCTGCATCGTGGCTGCGCGGCTTACAATCCGGATGAGTATCTCGGGTCGGGCAAAGTCGAAATCCAGGCGACCGGCAAGCCCAACGGGCACGGTCTGCGCGCGACGCTGAACCGCGTCGATACGGATGGGCTTGTGGCGCCCGACGAACTCGGACTTTCGCCCCATGGGTTCGACCGGCTCGGCCTCCCCGAGGGGGCCCTCGTGACATTGGAACGCGCCCAGACCCCTGACAGCCTCGACGCGCTGCGCGCCAAGATCGCCGGCAACCCGCTCGACGCCGATGAAATCGATTCCGTGATCGCCGATATCGTCTCCGAACGCTATTCCGGCCGCGAAATTTCGGCCTTTCTGCTATCGGCCGCGACCGCCTTGACCAGCAGCGAAATTCTAGGCCTCGCGCGCGCGCGCGCGCGCCACGCGGCGACGCTGGAGTGGCCAGACGCGCTGGTCGCCGACAAGCATTCCATGGGTGGCATCCCGGGCAATAGGGTAACCATGGTGGTTATCCCGATCGTCGCGGCCCATGGGCTTGCCATCCCCAAGGCGTCGTCGCGCGCGATCACCTCCGCCGCCGGCACCGCCGACACAATGGAGGTTCTCGCCCGCGTCGATCTTGACGCCGATCAGGTCCAAAGGGTGGTGAAGGAAGCGCGCGGCTGCATCGTCTGGAACGGCAATCTCAATCACTCGCCGGTCGATGACGTCATGAACGCGGTCACGCGCTCGCTTGGGATTTATTCAAACCGGCTTTCCGTCGCCTCGATCCTGTCGAAAAAACTGGCCGCGGGGTCGACCCATGTGGTGATCGACATCCCGATCGGACCCACGGCGAAAATACGCGGCGCCGCCGAAGCGCGCGAAATGGCCGCCCTGTTCGAGGATATCGGGGAAGGGCTC
>JAYZAW010000204.1:0-3134 GCA_036339495.1 Pseudomonadota bacterium
GTGGACCAGACTGCCGTCGATGAAATATTGCGCGCCCGCTCCGCTGGCCAGGCCGAGCGCCAGGACGATGGCGCCGACGCCGAGTAATCCGGCCTGCAGGGCCTCGCCGTCCGACACCGACGGCAGCAGGCGTGTCAGCGCCGTCGGCCGTTTCGCCTTGAGGGCGCGTTCCTGCAAACACACCGAGAACCCGGCGACCGCCCCGATAGTCAGCAATCCGTAGGTCACCAGGGCCAGAACAATGTGCAGTTCGGTCCAGGCCGACAAATTGGACGCGGCCAGCGGGCGTTCCGGCTGGTTCTGCCAGATCGTGGCCAGCGCGCCGAACAGGATCAGATAGGGCAGCAGCAGCGGCGCGAGACGCCATCCGGCCCGGGTCACCCCGGCCACCAGGGCGAACACCAGAAGACTGACCACGATATTGAGCCACAGCGCCGACGACAGCCCGGTGCGCCAGCCGGCGGCGAACATCCCATGGACCACCACGGTCGGACCGGCGACCGCCACGGCGAGCAGCGCCCAGAACATGATATCGCGTCCCTGTTCGCGCGCGTCCTGCTGACGCCGGAGCGGAAGAAGCGCGGCGGGCAACAGCGCTGCCAGGGCGGCAATGGAAAGAATGATACTGGCCGGCATGATTTCAGTATAATGGCAAGCAACGAAAATCATAACCCATAGTGACGGCGGAGAAGACGGAATGGCGGGCGCGGCGGCTTTGATCCTGGCGGGGGGCAGCGCGGTCCGGTTCGACGGCAATGTGCCGAAGCAGTATCTGACGCTGGCCGGGCGCGCCGTGCTGCGCCATTCGGCGGAAACCTTCGCGTCCCATCCCGATATCGACGCCGTCCGGGTGGTGATCCGGGCCGACGACCGGGCGATTTATGACGACGCCATGGCGGGGCTCGACATCCTCGCGCCGGTGACGGGCGGCACCACGCGCCAGGAGTCTTCGCGCCTCGGGCTCGAAAGCCTGGCCGAATTGGCGCCGGACCGGGTGCTGATCCACGACGCGGCGCGTCCCTTTATCGATGAAGCGACCATCAGCCGGATCATCGAAGCGCTCGATGCGAACGCCGCCGCCCTGCCGGCGATTCCGGTGACCGATACCCTGAAACGGGCGGCCGGCGGCACGGTGGACCGGGACGGGCTGTGGCGCGCCCAGACCCCGCAGGGGTTTCGCTATGACGAGATCATGGCCGCGCACCGGACCGCTGCCGGGGCTGGGCTGCCCCCGCTGACCGACGACGCCGCCGTGGCCGAGAATGCAGGGCTTGATGTCGCGCTGGTGATGGGCAATGAGGATAATATGAAGGTGACCATGCAGGAGGATTTCGAACGCGCCGAACGGCTGATCGCGGGCCGGTCGGGAGAGACCCGCATCGGAACCGGGTTCGATGTCCATCAATTCGGACCCGGCGATCATGTGATCCTGTGCGGCGTGCGTATCGAATCCGACCACGGACTGATCGGCCATTCCGACGCCGACGCCGGGCTGCACGCCATCACCGACGCGATCCTCGGCGCGATTGCCGAGGGCGATATCGGGACGCATTTCCCGCCGTCGGATCCGCAATGGCGCGATGCGTCGTCGGATGCGTTCCTGCGCCATGTGGCCGGGCTGGTCGCGGCCAGGGGCGGGCGGATCGTCAATGTCGATGTCACGCTGATTTGCGAACGGCCGAAAATCGGTCCGCACCGCGCCGCCATGACCGAACGGGTCGCCGACATTCTCGAAATCGACGCTGGCCGGGTCGGCGTGAAGGCGACCACGACCGAAAAACTCGGCTTTACCGGGCGCGGCGAGGGCATCGCGGCGCAGGCCGTCGCCTCGGTCCGGCTCCCCTGACAGGACAGCATCATGATCCCCGATGATATTTCCGACGACGCCGAATTTCTGCTCGAAACCTGCCGCCGCGCCGGGCTCAAAATCGCCACGGTGGAATCCTGCACCGGCGGTCTGGTGGCCAGCGCGCTGACCGGCGTCGCGGGGTCGTCCGACGTGGTCGACCGGGGCTTCGTGACCTACACCAACGAGGCCAAATCGGATCTCGCCGGCGTGCCGCCGGAACTGTTCGACCGGGTCGGCGCGGTCAGCGAGGAAGTCGCCCGCGCCATGGCCGAGGGCGGGATCAAACATTCCAACGCCGACATTGCGGTCGGCATCACCGGCGTCGCCGGCCCGGGCGGCGGCAGCGCGGAAAAGCCCGTGGGGCTGGTTCACATCGCGGCCGCCCGCAACGGCGGCGACACACTGCATGAGCGCAATGTGTTTTCCGGCGACCGCACCGGCGTGCGCCTCGCATCGGTGCGCAAGGCGCTCGCCATGATGCAACAACTCGCCGAGACATGATCGGGCGCCATCGGATCGCGGGCGTCGATTTTTCCGGCGCGCGCAATGCGGGCAAGCTGATCTGGATCGCAAGCGGCGTTGTCGCGGGTGGCGCGCTGCGGCTGGAGACCTGTTTTCCGGCCGCCGAATTGCCGGGTTCGGGCGCGGACCGGGAACTCGCCCTCCCCGCTTTGGTGAAATTTCTCAGCCGGGAAACGGAGTCCGTGGTCGGTCTCGATTTTCCGTTCGGCCTGCCCGCCCCGCTGGTTCGGGAAAAATCATGGGAGGATTTCATCGCCGCCTTCCCCGGCAACCACGCAAGCGCCGACGCGTTCCGGGAAAGTTGCATGACGGCCGCCAATGGCCGCGAACTCAAGCGGCACACGGATGTCGAAACCAAGACGCCGTTTTCCGCCTATAATCTGCGGCTCTACCGCCAGACCCATGCAGGCATCCGGAACATCCTGCATCCGCTGATCACGCAGGATTTGGCGCGCGCGATCCCCACCCAGCCGCCGGCAAACGGCAAGCCGGTCCTGGCCGAAGCCTGCCCCGCCTCGCTGCTGAAAGCGGAAAATCTCTATCCATCCTACAAGGGCCCGTCGGCCGAAGTCGCCGGCGCGCGGGAATCAATCCTCAAAGGGCTCATATCGCGAAACCTGATGCAGCGCCCTGCCCCGGCGCTGCGCGGGATCTTGCTCGAAAACAAGGGCGGCGACGCGCTGGACGCCGTCATCGCGGCGATCATCGCGATACGCGCGCGCAACGACCCGACGTCGTTGCGCCCAAGGGACAGCTTGGAAGC
>JAYZAW010000205.1:0-6284 GCA_036339495.1 Pseudomonadota bacterium
GTGAGCGCTGCGGCTGCACGGCGACGAACACCAGTAACCTAAAGAGTTCGCGGCCAGAGCAATTCCTGGAACGTTTTCGCCAGTTCGGCTTTGCGATCGGGCTTTCGGATAAAGTTGACGGCGCCGTCGGACCTAAGCTCGGGCAGTCCTCCATCAGGATAACCCGAGGTATAGACAATTTTTAGATCGGGCCATATTCGTTGCGCTTGTTCGACGAAATCGCCGCCGCTGGCCCCGCCGGGCAGCACGACATCGGTAAACAGGACATCAATGTGGGAATATTCCCCAGCAGCGCCAATGCGGCCTCGGCGTGAACCGCTTCAAGCGTGTCGTGGCCGAGTTGCGACAGCTGCATCACGACCAGTTCCCGCACGCTGGGATCGTCTTCGACCACCAGGACAGTCGCGCCGGCCGCGGGCGCGGGCGATATTCTGGTTCGATTGCGGGGCGTTGCGTTCATGCCGGATGTCACCGGTTCGGCCGATGACGGCCCGACAAATATCGGCGGTTCGGCCACGGTAACCGACGAGGGGATTCCCGAGTTGGATATCACTTACTTCATCACCAAAAATATCGCCGCCGAGTTGGTGCTCGCCACCACGAAACACGACGTCACCGTCAAGGATTCGACCCTGGGCGATGTCGACCTCGGCACCGTCAGGCTCCTGCCGCCCGTCCCGACCCTACAATATCATTTTTTGCCGGACGGAAAATTTCGCCGCTATATCGACGCCGGGATCAACTACACGATCACCTTCGACGAAAACCAGGGCAGTGGCGGCGGCGGCGCGTCGATCAACAATATCTCCTATTCAAATGAATTCGGATTTGCCTTCCAGATCGGCATGGACATCGAAATCAAGGACAATTGGTTCCTGAACGTGGATATCAAAAAAGTGTTCGTGGAAACCGACATCGACGTCAATGACGGCGCCATCAAATAAACGACACGGAACTGAATCCGTGGATTTTCGGCGTCGGTTTCGGATACCGTTTCTAACCGACACCGGGTTCATGGCGTGGCGCAACCCGCCCGGACCGGAAGGCTGACCCTTCCGGTCCGGGCGGGTTATTTTCCGGACTCTCCGATTACGCCCTTCAGCTTGCCGTATAGATAGACGCCGATCTTGCGTGACCCGGTCGGGTTGGTGTGCAGCGCGTCCGTGAAATCGGCGGCCGTCAGGTCGATATCCCCGGCGAGGTCGATACAGACCGCCCGAACATCGCGGCAGACCCGCATGGTGGCCGCGTTGAACAATTCTTGAATCACGCGATCCGCCAGCGCTTTTGGACCGGTGGCGAAGTTTCGGCCATTGATCGTGAATGCGTCCCCCCGGCGCTGGGTGATAAATACCGATCGCGCCCCCCACGCTTCAACTTTCGAGGCGAGCGCCTTGAGCCGCGCCGCGTATTTTACAATCCGAGCCGCATAGGCCGCTTTATCAACCAACGCAATTCCATCGACCGGCGCCATGGCGGGCGGGTCATCGAGATAGACCAGACGGGCGCGCTTCGCCCGTATCATGCCACGAACGGTCCGGAACGCACTGTTCAGGGCGCTTTGATTGCTGACCGCGCGGCGAACCCGTTGCCACGTGGAATTTGGAACAATCGTGTCATGGCGCGCATGTTCCTCGACCTGCACGTCATTGATGCCGACGTAAAACAGCACGTATTTGGGCCTGAGGTCGGTTACGCGCGGGAACCACAAATTGAAACTGTTCAGATGCCCGACCGTCGAATGGCCGTCGATGCCGGCATTCGAAATCGTCACCGGACTGCCGGTCTCGGTAAATTTTCGCTGCAGCACGGCGGTCCAGATCCGGTCGTCGTCGATATAGAGTTCATTGGTGGTGCTGCCGCCGACCGCGAGGATATCTATCCGGTCCGGCGTTTCATGCGCGCCGCGCAATCCCCATTGGTCTCGGGTATAGAACGCGACGCTGGATATTTGCCCTTTGTCGGCGACATCGTGGCGAAGCGCGACATTGCGCGGAATGTGCAGCGCACCAAACCCATCGGAATAAAACCAGCCGCCGAAGACCGCTTCCACGGCCAGCAGGCAGATGACCAGAAACAGCGAGTTCCAGCCGATGACCGAACATATCGGACGAAAATTCATAATCTCAGGTCGCGGCGGCGAGCGGCAGATTGGCCAGCAGGTTCTGCGGTTTGAGCCATAGCGTCTCCGCGCCATCCATCGTCATGCCGAGATAGACCGGCCGGCCGGCGATATCGGCGCGCTCGAACGGGTCTTCCGGGCGCAGCTTGTGGGATGGGAACGCGTCCTCGATATATTCCATGATCACGTTCGATTCCCGGATCACCCGCCCATCATGGACCAGGGTCGGCACCACGCCGCGTGAGTTGAGCTTGAGATAGCCCGGGTCGTGCTGGTCGCGCGCATCAAAGCCGATCTCGACATAATGGCCCTCCCACTCCAGTTCTTTTTCGGCCAGCACAAGACGCACCTTCTGCGCCGCCGTCGAGCGGTCAAAATGATAGAGTTCGAGCATTCGGTTGGTTCTCCAAACGTAAAGTTTGTTTCGGCGGCGCGCTCACGACCTGTCGAGCCTGAGATGGGCGCGTTTCGGAATTTCAAAATCCGGCAGTCCGGCTTCCTTCCAGCTGTCCAGCGCCTTCATCATGGTCTCTTTCGCCGGCAGCGAAAACACCGCCTCTTCCAGCTCCTGGGTCGCGTCGATCACGATCTTGCTGCCCATTTTGATCTCGCCGGTCAGCGGGATTGAAGGATCCATGTTCATGCGGACGAAGTTGTGATCAATCAGAAGCGTGTCCCTGATCGGGTTGAACCGCGCATTCATCGCCCAATCCATATGAACCGGGTCGCGGCTGTCGACATCGTCGTCGACCACGGTAATGCGCTTGAGCGAGCTGATCTCGGCGACGGTGCGCCCGACTTTCTTGGCGTGGCCGGGGAAGGTCGGTTTCATGGTCACGATGCCATGGGCCGCCTGGCCGCCGAACGTGTAGTCAAAGAAAAGATCGCTGACCATCTTCTCGCCCAGATCGTGGCGCAGGATTTTCAGGATCAGCCCCGCATTGGCCGTGCTCTGGATCACCGTGCTTTCGCTCGGCGGCATCTGGCTCGAAATGCCGTAATAGATCGCGTCCGTGCGGTGGGTGATCGCGGTGATGCGGGCGACCGGTTTCATCCACGGATCGCTCATATAGCCGAAATTCTCGCCGAACGGGCCTTCCACGTCGGTCTCGTCGGGCAGCACCACGGCCTCAATGATGATCTCGGCATTGGCCGGCACCATGATATCGCTGGTCACGCATTTGACCAGCTCGACCGGCGAGCCCTTGAGGCCGCCGGCGATGGAGACCTCCTGGACCCCGGGCTGCACCGCGCCGACGCTGGCGAAATGGACCGCCGGCTCCGCCCCGATGACCCAGGCCACCGGCGCGGGTTCGCCGCGCGCAAGCCAGGTGCCGATCTGGTCGTTGCCGTGGCGACGCGGGTTGAGGTTGACCACCACGTGCTGATCATCGCGCACGCGCGTGCGGTAGACCCCCATGTTCTGATTTCCCGTATCGACATGGCGGGTCGCGACCGATGTGGTGATGTAGGGGCCCGGGTCCTTGCCCGGCGTCCAGGTCGGTATCGGCAGATCGCTGAGCCGTATATCGTCGCCGGTGCGCACCACTTCCTGGCACGGCGCGCTATCGACGGAAACCGGATCGATCGGGTCGATCAGCGCCCTGGCCCAGACATCGTTGATTTCATCGGGTTCGACGCCGAGCGCGAGGGCGTAGCTGTATCTCGACGCACCGATCGCGCCGGTCGCTAGCCTGAATTTCGAGCCTTCGACATCCTCGAACAGCAGCCCGAACCGGTCTTCATTGGACAGCGCCTGGAAGGCCCACTTCGCCATGCAGCCGGGCTCCCACGACCGGTCGACGGTCTGGCGTACGCGGCGCAACAATCCCTGCTGCTCGGAAGCGGCGAGGAATTCCCGAAAATCGCGATGACTCATTGTACTTCTTCCTGTGTTTACTTGATTTATATAGAACAATCCGATTGATAACGCGGCGGGGCGATCCAAGGCAATCGCTGTCAGGCGAGGGTTAGGCCGCCATCCACATGGATGGTCTGGCCGGTGATATATGCGGCGTCGTGCGACAGCAGGAACGCAATCAGCGCGGCGGCGTCGCCGGGGATTCCGATCCGGCCCATCGGCACCTTGGCGATCGCCTTTTGCCAGGCGTCCTGGGAAAGCGCCGAGTGCCCGGTAGCGTCCTTTTGCGTGTAACCCGGCGCGACGCTGTTGACGGTGACCCCGGACGGCGCGAGCTCGACGGCCAGGGTTTTCGCCAGGGATTCGGTCGCCGCCTTGGCCGCCGCCGTGGCCGCGAACAACCCATCGGCCGCATAGACATGGGCGACGAACGAGCTGGTCGCCACGATGCGCCCCCAATCGGAATTTTGCAGATGGGGCGTCGCGGCGGTCGCCAGCGAATAAAAGGCTTCCGGCATGCCGTGCTGGGCTTGAATTAAATCTTCGAGGTCCATTTCGGAGAGGTCGCCACGTTGCGCGAAACCCGCATTGGCGACAATCTGATCAAGCCCGCCGAAGGCGTCGATCGCGGCCCGTATCAGCCGAGCCGGGACGTCTGGATCCCTGAGATCGCCCAATTCGACCGCCACCTCGGACCCGGAATCCCGCGCCAGTTCCGCGATGGTTTCCAGACCGTCCCGGTTGTGCCGCGCCGTGATCAAAAGCCGCGCGCCGGGGCCCGCGATGCGCCGGCAAACCGCCGCGCCGATACCGCTTGCGGCCCCGGTGACCAGGACAACGCGCTGTTCGGACATGCTTTCTCCCTTGTGATTGTCGCGGATTGTATGCGGCGTCTCGCACGAAGTCGACATGACTGATATCCGGGATTCGATCAGTCCTGTTTGATGGGAGTACAGAAAAGCATGCCCGACGCGGCGGCGGCGTGAAGGCCAGTATACCGGCTCAGCTCACTTTCATTGGGCGGCACTTGCGCCGCCGGCCCACAGGGCCAGCAGCGCAAAAATAAAGGCGGTTTTCAACCGGCCGCCTTTCAGGCCGGAACCTTGAACCGGTCGAGCACCCGCCCGAAACGCCAGCGATAGAGATTCGCCTCGCGATAGACCCCGGCCTTGTGGAACGGTTCGTCCTCGAACAGTTTGCGGCCCGTCTCCAGGTCCGGCAGATCGAGCAGGATAACGCTGCCGACGGTTTCGGTTCCGTCGTCATTTTGCAGCGGCCCGCGCGCCATGATCATGTCGCCGTGATCGTTGAGATAGGCCTCGTGGGCGGCGCGATGTACGACCCGCTTCGCCATCCCGTCCGGGGTGTCGATCCCGTAGAACAATGCCTGAATATTACCCTCCTTACGCGGGCAGGTGCGCCAGGTGGTGTCAAGCATCGCCTTCCAGGGACGAATCTCCCAGCGTTTCTGTACGCCGCCGAGAACATAGGGCTCTTCGGCGACATGTTTTTCCGCCGCCGCCCGGCTCTCCATGTCGATCAGCCGGAGACTGCCGAGATCGGCCGATTCATCGTCGGTGACAAAGGGTCCCGCGAAAAGGGTCTGTTCGTCGAACGCCTCAAGATAAGAGAGATGCGCTGTCCGGTTCTGGTCCCGCAAAGCGGCCGAATCCGGTTCGTCGTAAATCAAAATGGAAAATAGCATGGCGCCCCCTGAGTGGCTGGGATTTTGTGGAACGATAAGATTAACCGGCGTGCCGCGTTTAGGGAAGCGAAGGGGCCGATCGCCAAAAATGGAGAACATTGTCGGAATCAGCGGCAGAGATGGCCGACGCCTTGATTACCTCCATAATAACCGGACTCCGGAAGAAAAAAAGCGGATAGGCGCCACGATGTGCTATTCCATTGATGCGGTGAAACCGATCAATCGAAATATGAACCCGATCAAACCGACCTGCTCATCGGCGAGGTCCCGGGTTTCGGAGAAATCTCCTTCTTCGTTGAGCCGGAGACCGCAGAGCAGAAGCTGGTCGTTTAGGAGCGCTCGCAGCAGGACATATCGCTCCGGGTTGTTCCGGTGAAGATCGGGGCTCATCGACGCGCGCGTTCAAATCGTTGATCAAGTACCACAAGACGGAGAGGATCGAAGCAGCGATGATGATGATTGCGCTTTCAATTTCATTTCCTCCTTCTTCTATTTCTCCGGGTTCGGTGGATAAGTTTCGATTTTTATTGAACATTGTTCATTGATGGGTTATGGGAGGCGTCCCGTCGCTTTTAAATAAGCCGGGGCGGGGTTTT
>JAYZAW010000206.1:0-13101 GCA_036339495.1 Pseudomonadota bacterium
CGCGCGAACAAGATCGATCTGCAGATGGCACCGACCGCCGCCGACAGTGCAGCTAACGAATTGAGCCGGCCTGCGTACTGCAAGGCGGCGATAAAGGTGTCTTGGTTGTCGGGTACAGGCGTTAGCGCCGACCAAAGCCAGAAACCAGCGGCCACGAGTGCCGCTATGGCGACAATACCTGAGACGATTACGTCGATAGTCATGTCCGATCCCCCATAGGTTTGCGCTGTGCCATAGAGTCTGCCCGCTTTGCGAACCGGCTCGGAGCCCAGTCGCATTCCAGTTCATCACCTTTGCGCGAAAGTAGCCATTCGCGACGTTTGAAGTGGGCGCAGAATTTACACATCGCCGTCTCGCTTATTGGACCGAAAAACCCCTAACCCACCTGGCGGCACAGCCCGTTGACGGCGGCGCACATGCGTTCGATATCGCCGTCGCGCGACAGCCGGTGGTCGCCGTCCTTGACCAGAAAGATGCGCACGTCGTCGGTCAGCAAGGCGTCGGAAATCCGCGTCGTGGTCGACCAGGGCACGGACTCGTCCTTCATGCCGTGGAACAGCCGCACCGGGCAATGGAGAGCGATCGGGCGCTCGAGCAGCAGATGGCCGCGGCCTTCCTCGATCAGTTTCATCGTGATCGGATAGGGCGCGTCGTCATAGTCGGTCGGCTCGAAATAGACCCCGTCCTGTTCCAGGGCGGCGCGGATTTCGGGCGATGCCCGTTGCCAGATCAGATTTTCGGTAAAGTCGGGCGCGGCCGCGATGCCGACCAGCCCGGCGACGCGGCGCGGCCGGGCCAGCGCGGCCAGCAGCATGATCCACCCGCCCATGGACGACCCGACCAGAATTTGCGGGCCGTCGGTCAATTGGTCGAGAACCGCAACCGCATCGTCCGCCCAGCGCCCGATGGATCCTTGCGTGAAATCGCCCGATGATTGCCCGTGGCCGAAATAATCGAAGCGCACGAAGTCGCGGCCGTTGTCGCGGCACATCCGTTCCAGCGCGAGCGCCTTGGTCCCGGTCATGTCGGATCGAAACCCGCCGAGGAAGACCACGCCGGGAAAAATTTTCGGCGCGACGCCCGCGGGCGTTCTGTGGTATGCGATTGCCGCGCCGTTATCGCGTGTTAAAATTGCCGGCGAATTCGGCGTATGCGGCGGCAACGTCGGTTCTGTCATTGAATTATGCGGATTGTCATGGACGCATCCGAACCCGGTTCTGCAAAGCCCAGTATTAGCACCGAAGTCCAGGATGGGGAATCATCCGCGCCCGTTATCCTTCAGATATTGCCGATGCTGGAAACCGGCGGAGTCGAACGCGGAACGGTCGATATTACCGCGGCCATCGCGAAAGCCGGCGGAATTCCGCTGGTTGTGTCCGGCGGCGGCCCCATGGTGCGCGAGGTCGAACGCGCCGGCGGCGAACATATTTCCCTGCCGGTTCACAGCAAAAATCCCCTGGTCATGCGGCGCAACGCCCGGGCGCTGGAAGCGCTGATCCGCGGCCGCCGGATTGATATCGTGCATGCCCGCAGTCGGGCCCCGGCATGGTGCGCCCGCAAGGCGTCGGCGCGGGCGGGCGCCAGTTTCATGACCACGTTTCATGGCGCCTATGGCGAATCGAATCACCTGAAACATATTTATAATTCGGTCATGGCCAAGGGCGAACGCGTCATTGCGATTTCCCAATTCATCGCCGACCGGATTCAGTCGCTCTATCAGGCCGGGCCCGACCGGGTCCGGATTATCCCGCGCGGCATCGATTTCACGATTTTCAATCCCATGGCCGTGTCGCCGGAAAGAATGATCCAGCTGTCCAATGATTGGCGCCTGACCGACGGTATCCCGGTTATCCTGCTGCCCGGCCGGCTGACCCGCTGGAAGGGTCATGAAATTCTGATTGAGGCCCTGGCGCGGCTTGGCCGCCGCGACCTGCGCTGCGTGCTGGTCGGAGATGAACAGGGCAGATCCGGCTACCGCCGCGATCTGGACGCCCATGTTGCGCGCGCCGGGCTCGCCGATATTGTCCAGATTGTCGGCGACTGCCGCGATATGGCCGCGGCCTATATGGTCGCCGACGTGGTGGTGTCCGCCTCGACCGATCCCGAGGCCTTCGGCCGCGTCGCCGCTGAAGCACAGGCCATGGGACGCCCGGTCATCGCGACCGATCACGGCGCGGCGCGCGAAACCGTCCTCGCGGACGGCGTCACCGGCTGGCTGGTTCCGCCCGGCGAACCCGATGCCCTGGCCGTGGCGCTGGAACAGGCATTGGCCTTGACCACGTCCGAGCGCGAAGCCATGGCCGAACGGTCGATGGCCCATGTTCATGAGCATTTCGACAAGAACGCCATGTGCGCCAAAACCATGGTCGTCTATAACGAATTGATGGCCGGCCGGCACGGTGATGGACAAACGGCGGGATGAACGCCCGCATATTGGTCATCCGGCTCGGCGCGCTGGGCGATATGGTTTTATCGTTCGGACCCTTTGCCGCGATTCGCGATGCTCATCCGGAAGCACAGATTACACTGCTGACCGCCGCGCCCTATGACGATTTTATGACGGACAGCCCGTATTTCGATAAGGTCTGGACCGACCAAAGGCCAAAAATCACTCAGCTTCGGTCCTGGCTGGCGCTGCGCCACAGGTTGCGGGCCGGACATTTCGACATGGTCTATGATCTGCAAACCTCCGATCGGAGCAATTGGTATTACCGGCTGATGGGGCGGATTTCCCCGCCGGCCTGGTCCGGCATCGCGCCCGGCTGTTCGCACCCCCACCGCAATCCCGACCGCGACAACATGCATACTATCGACCGTCAGGCGGAACAGCTCCGGCATGCCGGTATCGACCCGATTCCGCCGGCCGATCTGTCCTGGCTGACGGCCGATATCGACCGGTACGGCCTTGCGGCGCGATATGCGTTGCTGGTTCCGGGTGTTGCGGCCCACCGGCCCGAAAAGCGCTGGCCGGCGGATTATTTCGGCGCCCTGGCCCGCAATGTCGCCGCCAAGGGCATTGAGCCCGCGATCCTCGGCGGGGAACAGGAAAGGGACATCGCGCAGGCCATCCGGTCGGCCTGTTCCGCCGCGCGCGACCTGACCGGCGAAACCGATTTCAAGGATATCGCCGCCCTGGCGCGCAACGCCGCCGGCGCCGTCGGCAATGATACCGGCCCCATGCATTTGATCGCGGCGGCGGGTTGTCCGGCGCTGGTTTTGTTCTCGGCGGAATCGGATCCACTGCTGACCCAACCCCGAGGACCGGCGGTTTCCACCTTGAGATCGAAAAATCTGGCCGATCTTTCCGTCGCGGACGTTGCGGCGGCTTTAAGTTTGCGTTAAATGCCTGTCTTTATCGTGATCAACGTGCGTGAAAAGAAAACATGACCAACGCCGGCGAACAGCAAAGCGCGGAAGCCGCCATATCGGTGACGCTCCCGGACGGGAGCGCGCGCAGCTATGATCATGCCGTCACAGGCGCCGACATTGCGGCCGATATCGGCCCCGGTCTGGCCAAGGCCGCGATCGCGATCCGCGTCGATGGCGATCTGCGCGACCTCGGCGCGGCGATATCCGGCGACGCGGACATCGCCATCATCACCCGCAAATCCGACGAGGCGCTGGAACTGATCCGGCACGACACCGCCCATGTCATGGCCGAAGCGGTGCAAGAGCTCTATCCCGGCACCCAGGTCACCATCGGCCCGGCGATCGAAGACGGGTTTTATTACGATTTTGCGCGCGACACGCCGTTTTCCATCGACGACCTTGAAAAAATCGAGGCCAAAATGCATGAAATCGTCACGCGTGACGCCAAGCTTGAGCGCGAGGAATGGGACCGCGATGACGCGATCCGCTATTTCGCGGACAAGGGCGAGAAATACAAGGCAGAGATTGTCGAGGATCTGCCGCCGTCAGAAACCATCACAATATACCGCCAGGGCGACTGGCTTGATTTGTGCCGCGGCCCCCATCTTCCCTCCATCGGCCATGTCGGCAAGGGCTTCAAGCTGCTCAAGGTCGCCGGCGCCTATTGGCGCGGCGATTCCAGGAACGAGATGCTGCAGCGGATCTACGGCACGTCCTGGCGCGATGAAAAGGAGCTCAAGACCCATCTCCACCGTCTGGAAGAAGCGGAAAAGCGCGACCATCGCCGGCTCGGGCGCGAGATGGATTTGTTCCACTTCCAGGAAGAAGCCATGGGATCGGCGTTCTGGCATCCCAAGGGCTGGACGCTCTATCGCGTGCTGCAGGATTATATGCGTACGCGGCTCGATGCGGCGGGCTATGTCGAGGTCAAGACGCCGCAGCTGATCGACCGCGGCCTGTGGGAATTGTCGGGCCATTGGGAAAAATTCCGCGAGCACATGTTCACCGCCGATACCGAGGACGGCCGCGTACACGCGCTCAAGCCGATGAACTGCCCGGGCCACGTACAGATATTCAGGCAGGGCATCACCAGCTACCGCGACCTGCCGCTCAGGATGGCCGAATTCGGGTCGTGCCACCGCTATGAGCCGTCCGGCGCGCTGCACGGGCTGATGCGGGTGCGCGCCTTCACCCAGGACGACGCCCATATTTTCTGCACCGAGGACCAGATCACCGAGGAGACCCGCGCGTTCTGCGATCTGTTGATGAGCGTCTACGCCGATTGCGGCTTTACCGACGTCGTGGTCAAATTCGCCGACCGGCCCGAGATCCGCGCCGGCGAGGATGCGACGTGGGACAAGGCCGAAGCGGCGCTGACCGAGGCGGTCGAGGCGTCCGGGCTCGACTACGAGCTCAATCCCGGCGAGGGCGCGTTCTATGGTCCCAAGCTGGAATTCGTGCTGCGCGACGCGATCGGACGCGATTGGCAGTGCGGCACGCTGCAGGTCGATTTCGTTCTGCCGGAACGGCTCGATGCGTCCTATATCGGCGAAGACGGTGAAAAACACCGTCCTGTGATGCTGCACCGTGCGATATTGGGTTCGTTCGAGCGTTTTCTCGGCATTCTGATCGAACATTACGCCGGGCGCATGCCGCTATGGCTCGCCCCGGTGCAAATCGTGGTCGCGACCATCACATCCGACGCCGATGACTATGCGCGTGACGTGACGGAGGCCTTGAAGGCGGCGGGATTGCGCGCCGAATGTGACCTGCGCAACGAAAAAATCGGCTACAAAATACGCGAACACAGCCTCGCCAAGGCGCCGATCATGCTGGTCGTGGGCAAAAACGAGATGGTGGACCGTCAGGTCGCCATGCGCCGGCTCGGCGGCAAGGATCAAGAAATCCTTGCGCTTGAAACTGCGATCGATACACTTGCCGATGAAGCTCGGGGACCCGCGGCTTGAAACCGCGCCCGAAATTCGTAAACACTGAGAACTGAAACACTTAAGGAGACAATTCCATAGCCAGACCCCCTCCCTTTGCTCCGCCCGTACGCGATGATCGGCAGGTCAATGAGACCATTAAGGCCGCGAGCGTGCGTCTCGTAGAAGCAGACGGCACCGTTGTCGGTGTCGTCAACACTCCCGAAGCGATTGAAATGGCCGCCGAACAGGGCCTCGACCTAGTTGTCGTGTCGCCCAATGTCGATCCGCCGGTTTGCAAGATCCTCGATTACGGCAAGCTCAAATACGAAAATCAGAAGAAAAAGAACGAGGCTCGTAAACGGCAGAAAACCGTCGACGTCAAGGAAGTCAAATTCCGGCCCGGCATCGAAACCCATGATTACGACGTGAAAATGCGCTCGATGCGCAAATTTCTCGGGGAAGGCGACAAGGTCAAGGTGACCCTGCGTTTCCGGGGCCGTGAAATGGCCCATCAGGAACTCGGCCTTCAGGTGCTCAACCGGGTGCGCGACGATGTCGAGGAACTGGCCAAAATCGAACAGTTCCCGAAAATGGAAGGCCGGCAGATGATCATGGTGGTGGCGCCCAAATAGCTTATTTGCTTGGTCGAACGGCGTCGGCCCGCTCCCCCCCGGCCCCCCACGGAGTGCGATTCCATAGGCCGCCGGGTGGGGTTGCGGGTCGGCGCCGTTTCCACATTATTCCCTGCCAAATCCCTTGCTATATCCCGCGTGGGCCGTTATAACGCGCGCTCTTTGGGTGATCCGGCGTAAGGGCATGCCGAGACCGCCCGTTTTCCGTCAACCTCCGATCATGGGAGACGCAAAATGCCCAAACTAAAGTCGAAAAGCGGGGCCAAGAAGCGGTTCCGGGTTACCGGCACGGGTAAAGTCAAATCCAGTCCGGCCTTCAAGCGGCACAACCTCCGCAAACGATCGCAGAAAATGAAACGCAAGGCGCGCGGCTACCGGGTCATGTCCGAGGTCGATCAGCGCATGGTTCGTTCATATCTGCCGTATCTGTAAGGGGAGGGAAACATGGCCCGCGTAAAACGGGGCGTTACAACCCACGCCCGTCACAAAAAAATTCTCAAGCGCGCCCGCGGCTATCGCGAGCGCAACCGCACCGTCTATCGGGTGGCGTTGGAAAAGGTCGAAAAGGGGCTGCAATATGCCTATCGCGACCGGCGCGTCAAAAAGCGCACTTTCCGCAGCCTGTGGATCCAGCGGATCAATGCCGGCGTGCGCCAGCACGGCATGACCTATTCCCAGTTCATGAACGGCATCAAGCATGCCGGGATCGAGATCGACCGCAAGGTGCTGGCCGATCTGGCGGTCCGCGAACCGGATGCCTTCAAGGTCATCGTCGATGAAGCCCAATCCGCGCTCGAAAAGTCGGCCCTCTCCAAGGCCGACTGACCGGGTCCGCACGCCCTTGATCATCGGAGCGGCTGATGGATAACCTCGACCAGCTCAGATCCGATCTGCTGACGCGGATCATTGAGGCCGATCTCGACCAGCTCGAAGAGCTGCGCGTGGAAGCGCTCGGCCGCAAGGGCAGTATTTCGGAGCTCATGCGCGGGCTCGGCGCGTTGCCCGCCGATCAGCGCAGGGAAGCCGGCCAGGCGCTCAATGCGCTCAAGAACGAAATCGGCGCGGCGATCGATGCGCGCCATGGCGTGTTCGCCGGCGCCGGGCTGGAACAACGTCTCGCCACCGAAACGATCGATGTAACTCTGCCGCCCCGGCCGCGCGGCGAAGGCCGCATCCACCCCATAAGCCAGACCATCGAGGAAATGGTCGCGATTTTCTGCGAGATGGGCTTCCGGGTCGCCGAAGGGCCCCATATCGAGGATGATTTCCATAATTTCACGGCGCTCAACATCCCGCCGGAACATCCCGCGCGGCAGGATCACGACACGTTCTATCTGACCGAAACCGAAGACGGCGCGCGCCCGGTGCTGCGCACCCATACCTCGCCGGTCCAGATCCGCACCATGCAGGCGGTGGAGCCGCCGATCCGCATCGTGGTGCCGGGCCGCACCTTCCGCGCCGACCACGACGCCACCCATTCGCCGATGTTTCATCAGATCGAGGGGCTGGTGGTCGACGAAACCACCCATATGGGCCATCTCAAGGGCTGTCTGATCGAATTCTGCCGCACGTTCTTCGGCGTCGACGATCTGCCGGTGCGGTTCCGGCCATCGTTCTTTCCGTTCACCGAACCGTCGGCCGAGGTCGATATCGGCTGTTCGCGCGACGGCGGCGGGCTGAAAATCGGCGGCGACGACTGGCTCGAAATTCTCGGCTGTGGCATGATCCATCCCCGAGTGCTGGAAAATTGCGGCATCGATTCGACCCGCTATCAGGGCTTCGCCTTCGGCATGGGCATCGAACGGGCCGCCATGCTGAAATACGGCATTCCCGATCTGCGCACATTCTATGACTCGGATTTGCGCTGGCTGCGCCATTACGGTTTCAACCCGCTCGCCCAGCCGACCATCGCCGGGGGGCTGACGCCGTGAAGTTCACGCTGTCCTGGCTGAAGGAACATTTGGAGACCGACCGTTCGCTGGACGAGATATGCGCGACCCTGTCCATGATCGGGCTCGAGGTCGAGGGCGTCGAGGACAAGGCGAAGGCGCTCGCGCCTTTCGTGGTCGGGTATGTCACCGGGGTCCGACAGCATCCCAATGCAGACCGGCTGAAACTCTGCACCGTCGACATGGGCAGCGGAACCTTCGAAGTGGTCTGCGGCGCGCCCAATGCGCGGGCCGGGATCAAGGGCGTCTACGCGCCGGAAGGCAGCTGGATCCCCGGCTCGGAAATGAAGCTCAAGAAATCCAAAATCCGCGGCGTCGAATCATGCGGCATGCTGTGTTCGGAACGCGAACTCGAACTGTCCGACGAACATGACGGCATTATCGAGTTGACGGAAGACGCCGAAATCGGCGCGCCGGTGGCGGAACTGCTCGGCGCCTCCGACCCGGTGATCGAAATCGGCCTGACCCCGAACCGGCCCGACTGCGCCGGGGTGCGCGGCATCGCCCGCGATCTGGCCGCCGCCGGCATGGGAATTCTGAAGCCGCTGGATGCCTCACCCGTGCAAGGCGCGTTCGAAAGCCCGATCAAATGGCGCATCGATCTGCCCGAAGACCTTGCCGATGGGTGTCCCATGGTGGTCGGGCGCTCTTTCCGGGGCGTGACCAACGGGCCGAGCCCAAAATGGCTGTGGGATCAGCTGACGGCCATCGGGCTGCGGCCGATCTCGGCACTGGTCGATATCACCAATTACGTTACCTTCGGGCTGGCGCGGCCGCTGCATGTGTTCGATGCCGACAAGGTGGCCGGCGATCTGGTGATGCGTCCGGCCAAGCCCGGCGAGAAGGTACCGGCGCTGGATGGCGAGACCTACGAACTCACCCCCGACATGATCGCCATCGCCGACGACAACGGCGCGCAAAGCATTGCCGGCGTGATGGGCGGCGAGGCCACCGGCTGCGGCGACGGCACGACGAATGTGTTCCTCGAAATAGCCCTGTTCGACCCGGTCCGCACCGCGACCACCGGGCGCAAACTCGATGTGATGTCCGACGCGCGCTACCGGTTCGAGCGCGGCGTCGACCCGACCTCGGCGTTGTGGGGCGCGGAAGTGGCGGCCAGATTAATTCTCGATCTGTGCGGCGGCGAGGCCAGCGAGCTGACCATCGCCGGCGCGGAACCCGACTGGGCGCGCCGCCAAACCTTGCGCAAATCGCGCATTGCGGCGCTTGGCGGCGTCGAACTGCCGTCCGATGAGCCAGCCCAGATACTCGAACTGCTCGGTTTCGACAACAATGACGATGGCGAAATTATCGACGCCGCGATCCCGCCGTGGCGGCCCGACATCGACGGCGAGGCCGATCTGGTGGAGGAAGTGCTGCGCATCCACGGCTACGACAATATCCCCGTCGTGCCCATGGACCGCGATGCGGTGGTGCCGCACCCGGCGCTCGATGCCGGCCAGAACCGCGCCGGCCGGGTGCGCCGCGCGCTGGCGGCAAACGGCCTGGTCGAAGCCGTGACATTCTCGTTCCTGAGCGATTCCGACGCCAAGCTGTTCGGCGGCGTGCCCGACTCTTTACGCATCGGCAATCCGATCAGCGCCGATCTCGATGTCATGCGGCCCAGCGTGCTGCCCAATCTGGCCGCCGCCGCCGGACGCAACGGCGCGCGCGGGGCCGGCGATGCGGCTTTGTTCGAAATCGGCCCGCAATATGCCGACGCGACTCCAGACGGTCAGGCGCTTGTGGCGGCGGGGCTCCGTGTCGGCGGTTATCAGGACCGGCACTGGTCGGCGCCTGCCCGCGACGTGGATGCGTTCGACGCCAAGGCGGACGCGCTGGTCGCGCTTGCGGCCGCCGGCGCGCCCGGCGCTAACCTGCGTATCACCCGCGACGCGCCCGCCTGGTACCACCCGGGCCGGTCCGGCGTGATGTGGCTCGGTAAAACCGAAATCGCGCGTTTCGGCGAACTGCACCCAGACATAACGGCCCATTACGATCTGCGCGGTCCGGTCGCCGCCTTCGAGGTCTTCCTTGACGTGGTCCCGCCGGCGCGGTCCGGGCGCGGCCCGGCGCGGCCCCTGCTGGAAGTTTCGCCGCTGCAGCCGGTCGAGCGTGATTTCGCCTTCGTGGTGGATGCGGACACCGCGTCGGATGCCGTGCTGCGAGCCGCCAGGGGCGCCGACAAGAAGCTGATCACCGGGGTAAAGCTGTTCGATATATTCGAGGGCGAATCCCTCGGCGAGGGCAAGAAATCGCTGGCCATTGCGGTGACCCTGCAACCCACTGACGCCACCCTCACCGATGCCGAAATCGACGCCGTCGCCGAAAAAATCACCGCCGCCGTCGCCAAGGCGACCGGCGGTGTACTCAGGGGTTAGGGCTCTTCCAGCTTGCAGCCCGGCGTCCGGTATCCCATGTTCCTGACAGGAAATTATAAACTCAGCTCATGACCGAACAGTCCCGTATCCGCAATTTCGCGATTATCGCCCATATCGACCATGGCAAATCGACCCTGGCAGACCGGTTGATTCTGGCCTGTGGAGGGATGGAGCAGCGCGAGTTTCAGGATCAGGTGCTCGATTCCATGGATATCGAGCGCGAACGCGGCATCACCATCAAGGCGCAGACCGTGCGGCTGGATTACAAGGCCCGGGACGGCGAGATTTATCAAATCAATCTGATGGACACGCCCGGTCATGTGGATTTCACCTATGAGGTGTCGCGCTCGCTGGCCGCCTGCGAGGGCTCGCTGCTGCTGGTCGATGCCAGCCAGGGGGTCGAGGCCCAGACGCTGGCCAACGCCTATCTGGCGATCGAGAACGACCACGAGATCATTCCGGTCCTGAACAAGATCGATCTGCCGGCCGCCGAGCCCGAGCGCATCCGCGCCCAGATCGAGGAGGTCGTGGGGCTCGACGCCACCGATGCGATCGAGATTTCCGCCAAGACCGGCCAGGGCATCGACGATGTGCTGGAAGCCCTGGTCACCCGGCTGAAACCGCCGGCCGGCGACCGCGCGGCGCCGCTGAAGGCGATGCTGGTCGATAGCTGGTACGATTCCTATCTCGGCGTGATGATCCTGGTCCGCATCCATGACGGGGTGCTGAACAAAGGCATGAAGCTGCAGATGATGTCGACCGGCGTGGTGCATCAGATCGACACCGTCGGCGTGTTTACGCCGAAGCGCGAAAATATCGCCGAGCTCGGCCCCGGCGAGATCGGCTTCATCACCGCTTCGATCAAGCATGTCGACGAAACCAATGTCGGCGATACCTTGACCGACGAGAAGAACCCCTGCGCCGAGCCGCTGCCCGGCTTCCAGCCCAGCGTGCCGGTGGTGTTTTGCGGCCTGTTTCCGGTCGATTCGGCGGATTTTGAGGATCTGCGCGAAAGCCTCGCCAAGCTGCGGCTCAACGACGCGAGCTTCCAGTTCGAGCCGGAAAGCTCCGCCGCGCTGGGCTTCGGCTTCCGCTGCGGGTTCCTCGGGCTGCTGCATCTGGAGATCATCCAGGAACGGCTGAGCCGCGAATTCGATCTCGATCTGGTGACCACCGCGCCGTCGGTGATCTACCGGGTCCATCAGAACCACGACAAGGGCATGATCGAGCTGCACAACCCGGCCGACATGCCCGACCCGGTCTATATTGATCATGTCGAGGAACCCTGGATCAAGGCGACCATTATCGTGCCGGACGATTATCTCGGCGGCGTGCTGGCGCTGTGCCAGGAACGGCGCGGCATTCAGATCGAACTTACTTACGCCGGCAACCGCGCCATGGTGGTCTACCGTCTGCCGCTCAACGAGGTGGTGTTCGATTTCTACGACCGGCTGAAATCGATCAGCCAGGGCTACGCCAGCTTCGATTACCAGCTCGATGGGTATGAAACCGGCGATCTGGTCAAGCTCGGCATTCTTGTGAATTCGGAACCGGTCGACGCGCTGTCTATGGTGGTGCACCGCACCCGCGCCGAAAGCCGGGGGCGGTCGATCTGCATCAAGCTGAAAGACCTGATCCCGCGCCAGCTCTTCAAGGTGCCGCTGCAGGCCGCGATCGGCGGCAAGGTGGTGGCGCGCGAAACCATCGGCTCGGTCGGCAAGGACGTCACCGCGAAATGCTATGGCGGCGACATCACCCGCAAGCGCAAATTGCTGGAAAAGCAGAAAAAGGGCAAACAACGCATGCGCGAATTCGGCCAGGTCGAAATCCCCCAATCCGCCTTCATCCAGGCCCTGAAAATCAGCGACCAGGACCGGAGCTGAGCCGGAGCGCCGGCCAGTTTAGTTCGCGCCCCGCTTAAGCGACCGCCATCCCATTCAGGTCCCGGATCACGGAGCTCGGGCCGCCACGCAGCAGCTCCTCGTCGAGCCGGGCGAGCGTCCTGGGACCGAAATCGCCGTCTTCCTTGAGATGTGGCAGGATGTGTTGCGGGTTGCCGTAACCGCGCTTGTTGAGGGTCGTCTGCAAGCCGCGCACCGCGTCGGGAATATTTGAATTGGGCGCTTTGTTGCTGAGATCATCCGCCACCACTTTGCGCCCGTGGGACAAGGGGACTTCGTGGGAAATGGCCAGGGGGCGCGGCTCCGCCGGAGGCGTGAAGGCGCGTCCGCCCTGCGGTTCGGGATACAGGTTGTCGAATAAATCCTTGGTCTTTTTCTGCAGCGGATCACCCAGAGGATGCCGGCCACCGTCCAGCCAATAGGCGTTATGACCGATCATGGAGTCCACTTCCTTTTCGGTCAGCACCGATGCGGATTTCAGCAGAGTATGCTCTACCGGATCGACAGGCTGGCTCACGGCCTTATTCATGTATTCCTGCTCGGGGGTGACGACGGGCTTTTCCGGTTCGGATTGCGTTTCGGTCCCCGCCTCTGTTCCGGTCTCGGTTTCAGCTTCGGCCGCTTCCCGCTCGGCGGGCGCGTCGTCCGACAGCGATCCGCCTTGTTGCGGCTTCCCCGGTTGGGTCGCGTTCGGGGCCGACTTCTGTGATGGGTTCGAACCGGCCGGGGCGGCATTCGGCGTCGCTTTTGCGGAGGGGATCACAATGGTCTGTCCCGCCCGCAGGTTGTCCGGGTCGGTGATTTTCGGGTTTGCTTTTTCCAGCGCGTCCGGATCAAGATTGTGATCCTTGGCGATCTTCCCCAGAGTGTCGCCGGATTGCACGGAAATCCGTTTCAAATCCGCGCCGGCGGGGAGTGGGTGTCCAGCTTGTTTCACATGG
>JAYZAW010000207.1:0-12037 GCA_036339495.1 Pseudomonadota bacterium
CCGCCGGCGGCAATGCGCATGTAAACATCGCCGAGAACGAAATCGCATGTTGCGACGACGTTGGCAATGACCAACTGACGGCAAGTGTCGGCCGTATCGGTAATTCGCTTCTCACCGTCGAGATTTTGCGGCGTCGCTTCCGTGGATGTCGTTTACAAACTTGGATTGTCTTATATAGATACCATTATCCCTGCGTTGTTAATAATAGCCCAATGGCGGCTGTTGTTAAGGCTTCTTGGAGGCTCACCGATCGCGCTGAGAGTAAAACCCGTTCAAGGAAGGCATCCAGGAAGCCTCGACATTCGGCGCCAACGGTGGAGTTTTGCCGACCGGCCTCTCTCCGCCGCGTCTTACCGTCTCCTTAAAAGAAAACCATCGATCGGACCACGACGTTCTTGCGGCAGGGCGCGTCGTCGGGCGCGGTCGGGTCGATGCAGGCCGTGTGAAAAGAATAGCGAGAGACCGAGCCGTCGGTGACGCTGTCATAACATTTCAGCATCGAAACCTCGGTCGATTTCTGCCGGGGGAACCAGTACCACTCGTGGCCGGCGCGGTAGGTGAAGCGGGTGGTCTCGCCGACGCGGTCGTCGTAGATTCGGTAATTGGTGATGTAGGGCTGGTCGGCGAAAGACGGCCAGGCGCAGAGTACGAAGGGGTACTGACCCACGGTCTCCATCGGCTTGGCCAGGTTGATCGACATGAAGCGGCGCGACATCTTCGCGTCGGCCTCCGCCTCGGTGTAGTGCTGTTCGCGCCCGAAATTCCTAAGATTTTTGGTGAGCAATTCGCGGCAGCGCACGCGGCCGCTATTGTCGTTCAAATCATTGTGCACCAGGTTGGCGTAGTTGGCGTTCACGCCCGGGTTCTTGGCGTCCTGGTCTTCGGTGCGGTCGCCCGCGTAATCCTTGTCGAAGATGTCGTGGTTATAGACCAGCGCATCGGTGGCGTCCGGGAAAAATTCCAGGAGGAGCTTCTCCATCTCCGGGTAGAAGACGCGCTCCACCTCCGCCGAGTCGTAAAAGTTTTCGCAACCGGACCCGCAATGCGCCAGCGCCATGCCGAGCTTGTCCATGCATTCGGGGCTGTTGGGCGAGAGACCCGGGTAGACCTCGCCAATTCGCCGCGCATCGCGCATCACCTGTGGGAAAAACAGGCTGCGCCGCCGGATATCCTCCTGGGACTTGCGCAGCAGATTTGCTTCGGCCTCGCGCGCCGGGTCGCGCCAGAGTGCGTTCGACGCAACGACGAAGTATGTCGGATCCTCGTAGACTGCGTAGGGCAGCGGAAGCGCCAGACCGCCTTCGGGGGCTACGATGTTGTTCTCCCGAATATAGTCCAGGCACTCCTGGTAGTCGCGAAACCCGATTCCCATTTCGGTGTCGATAGGACCGGGGGGCGCGTTGTCGAGCATATCGATGACCCCCTGCCCCGCCCCTTCCGCGATCTGGGCGAGAGCGTCCTCGAGCGCCGCCGCGGTGCCCGCGTCGCCGTCCCGATCGAACGACATGTAGGACAAACCGCCGTTTGCGGCGATCGGCGGCGGCTGCCCTTTCGTGAGCTGGAGGGAAGGCACATAGGCCGAAGATTCCGTCTCCGAATGCCCGGCGGCGTGGTTGTCGTCGACCTCAAGCTGGTCCATGGCATGCTCCCGTTCAATGATATTCCATCGTGGCACACCGGGCTTGCGCTTGCCAGACCATTGTCCAGCCCCGCAAAGGCGCGGGTTCAAACCATCGATGCGTCAGACTCTCAAACCCCCGACGAAGCAGCAACCAGCGTATCCATTTCCATGTCGTCGTCCTTGACCGCGCCGATCAGCTCAGTGACTTTTTTGATGCCGCGTTCGTCGCACCAGGCTTCGAGATCGTCGATGATGGCGGTCAGCGCGGTCGGGTTGCGGAAGCCGGCATAGCCGATGCCGACGGCGGTTGCGCCGGCCAGCATGTATTCGACCACGTCCTCGGCCTTGGTCACGCCGCCGATGCCGATCACCGGCACGCCGACCCGCTTGGCGACCTGATAGACCATGCGCAGCACGATCGGTTTTAAGGCCGGCGAGACCAGCCCGCCGAATTTGTTGCCGAGCGCCGGGCGAAAATTATCGGTGCGGATTTTCAGCGAGAGGAAGGTATTCGCGATCACCAGGCAATCGGCGCCGGCTTCCTCGGCCGCCGTGGCGATTGACACAATGTCGCCCGCATTGGGCGACAGCTTGGCCCAGAGCGGCTTGTCGGTGGCGGCCCGGATCGCGGACACCACCTCATAGGTATGTTCGCTTTGCAGGGCGAAATTGCCGCCGGTCGTGTTGCGCGTCGGACACGAAATATTGCATTCGACCACATCGACGCCGGGAATCGTGAGATCGGCCGCCAGCTCGGCGAATTCCTCCTTGGTTTCCGACGACACGCTGACGATCAGCGGCGGCGTGAATTTCTTGTATTCGGGCACGATGTGATCGATGAAATATTTGATGCCCTTGCCGGGCAGCCCGATGGACTGGATGATGCCGGCCTCGGTTTCCGCCATGCGCGGCGTCGGGTTGCCGAGCCTCGGTTCCTTGCAGATGGTCTTGGCGACCAGCCCGCCGAGCCGGTTGAGATCGATGACATCGGCATATTCCCAGGAAAACGCGCCTGACGCCGGGGTTACCGGGTTGGCCATCTCCACATCGCCGATTTTTACGGAAAGATCTACCATCCGACTGTCTCCTGAATATCGAAAACCGGGCCCTCGCGGCATACGCGGCGGAGGATTTTTTCGCCATTGACCTCGAAGGTGCGCATGCAGATGTAGCAGGCGCCGAGGCCGCAGGCCATGTTCTGTTCCATGGCGGTTTGGCCGGGCACGCCGCGGGCCTTGCCGAGACGCTTCATCAGATCGAGCAGCCGGTTCGAACCGCAGGTGAAGAACGCATCCGCCTTGCCGTCGGCGATCAATTTTTCGAGGATTGCCTCGACATTTTCCACGTCGCTGGAATTGTCCGCGTCGTTCACGGCGATGGTATCGGCGCCGAGCTCGTCGAACATGTCGCGCGACATCACCAGCTCGGCGCTGCGCGCGCTCAAAATCGCCGTGACATGCACGCCGCTTTCGGCGGCAAGCTGCACCAGGGGGGCGAGCGTGGCGAGCCCGACGCCGCGGCCCAGCAACACTATGTTCTTCCACGCGGGGTCGAGATGGAACCCGATGCCGAGCGGCCCCGCGATATTGAATTCGTCGCCCGGCTCCAGCAGCACCATGCCCTGGGTGCCGCGCCCCTCGCACTTATAGAGAAACTGGACTTGGCCGGTCTCTTTCTCGACGCGGTAGACGCTCATCGGACGGCGCATCCAGACCTCGGCCCCGTCCGGCGTCGGGCACAGCAGATGGAAGAACTGCCCGGCCTGGGCGTTCAGCGCGCGCGGCGGCGCTTCCAGCACCAGCAATTTATACTCGCCGTTGACCCAGTCATTGGACAGCACATTGCAAATGAATTCGCCGGACGGACGGTCGGGATGGGTGTCGGGCTCGCCGACCCGGTCGGGCGCGGCGGCGTATTTGGACGCGGAAACAAAATCGGTCATCGGGTCACCGGCTTTCCGGATATCGCTAAGATGAACTCATTATACGCTCAATTTGTATAAAATTAAAGATTTGTTCCAAAAATATTACAATTTAATCGTCACCGCGATCCCCGAACAGCAAGGTGATATTGATCCGGTGATGTTCATATTCGGGCCGGAACCGGGGCGCGTCGGAGCCGTGAAACAGCCGGGAATCGAATATAACCCCGCGATTATCCCGGTATGGGACGATCATCCGGTGATCCGCATGTTGATCGAAAAACCGATGTATCCGCACCGTGTCCGAATCGTAATCCCGCATGTGCCATTCCTTGGGCGGCGGGGTTTTGCAAACCAGGAGCCCGCCATGGTCCGGATCGAGATTGGCGCTGTCCGGCGTGACCCAGAAATTGACGCTGACCACCGCATCATCGGCATGCAAATCGATCGGCAGATCGTTTGCAATCCCCTTGAACGCCCAGGCCTGCGACAAGGCATGATCGCCAAGCATATCCGGGAAGGCGGCGCGCAGTTCGTCGGCAATCTGCAGCACCAGCGGGCAGGCCAGCCCGTCTTCCAGGTAGGACGCGAGAAATCCCGGAATATGCGTGAAATCAAACCAGATACTGCTGGTCATAAGGTAATTGCGGAGGGCGACGAGCGCGTCTCGGGTCAGTAGATCATCGAACCATGCCGCGCCGGGCGGGTCGACAAATTCGGTCGTGATGGCCGGAATATCGAGCCCCGGATTGATCGCCGGGCCGGGCAGTTCGGGGGCGTCGTTCAGATGGAATGGCGTGTTGAAATCGTCACCCAGCCGGTCGAGCTGGTCTTCGGTCAAAAGCACGGCTTCATGATCGCCGTGGGAAGCATCGATTTCCCGCGCGACCCCTTCATAGGCACGGGCGCGAAGTTCCATGCCGTGCCGGATGCGATCGAGCGCAGGGGCGTGGCGCAGCAGCCCGGCATCGTGCAGCAGCTTGGCGCGGGTCGCATGTGTCAGGGATTTACCGGCAAGCCCGGTCCGATCCTCGCCGCGGCGAAGATCCATTGTGCGCGCGAAATGATCCAGCGCCCGGTCACGCCGGCCCAGGCCGAGCCAGAGAAATCCGAGCGCGCGATGCGCGTCGTAATGGTCGGGCTCCAGGGCGGTCACCCGGCGGTAGGAATCGATTGCCTCATCCGCCCTGCCCTCCTGGCGCAGCGCATGGGCCCTGTTCAAATGAGCCGACACGTAGCCCGGATCGGATTCAATTGCGCGCCCGAACAAGTCGATGGCCTCGGGCCGCCGGCCTGATTGGGCCGCCAATACGGCCAGATTATGCATTATGCCGGGATCGTCGGGCGTGTCCGCGAGAAGGTTCTTATAAGCGGTTTCGGCGTCATCAAGCCGTCCAGCGCGATGATGCTCAACCGCTTCGGCGATCAAACCATCCCGGGTCACGCCTAACCCTCCCCGGCATGGTCGATCCGCGCGCGCAGATAATCCACCCCGGCCGGGCCCTTCAGAGCGCGCCGCCACATGTCCTCCACCGTGCGCTCATGCAGGTCGAGCGCTTCCGGCGCCGAGGTGATCATGGCGACCCCGCCCAAAATGTTGGGCTGTTCCCCCAGACGATAGGGGCTCATGGCGAGGATCTTGCGGTCCGGCTGTCGGAATATCTGGAAGCTGCCATGGGGCAGCGTGCCGGGGATGACGCCGATCTGCACGCCGATCGGTTCCTGCCCCATGATACCGCAGAGATGCTCGGCTTCAGCCCGGGCCAGGGCGCGCCGTTCGCGCCGTAATTTGTCGGGCAAATCCGGCCGCCCGACCAACCCATTGCGCAGCAGACGGTCGATCTCCGCGCCCGAAATCAAATTCAGGATTCCAGGCTGATGCGCGCGATAGGCATCCTTGCGCCGAGCCAGGATCGGCATCACCTTTGCGACCAGTTCGTCGCCGCCGTCGGGCACGCTTTCGATCAGGATCTGTTGCAAAGTGTTCTGATAATCATCGGAGGCCAGCAAAAAGGAAATCGATCCGGCGAGCACCACGATATGCTGCACGGTCTCTTCGATCTGGCGCAGCCGTTCGAAAAACGCGACCGCCGACGAAATATATTCGACCCCGACGCCGAGCAGGGTCGGCACCGAGACATCGAGCAACTCGGACAGGCTTTCCAGGGTTTCGATCTTGGCGACCTCGCCCTTTTCGAACCGGTACAGCGCGGTGCGCGATATGCCGAGCCGTCCGGCAATCTCATCGGCGCCGAGCCCCGAGCCGAGCCGAAACGCTTTCAGCCTGTTGCCGATATCATCGAACCGGATCGCCATGACCGCCCTTTGCCGCCGTAAACGCGCTTACAGAGCAAAATAGGCCATTTTGTTCCAAAAAAAAGACTTTTCCGGAAATTATGACGAATTTACCGCCAATCATCGATCGATACGGTGCTTTCGCCGAGGCGTTTGCCTTCGTATATCTTCCACGCGCCCTGGGTTTCGCCGCCGGTGACCACGATGTTGATTTCCTCGGGCGTGAACATCTGGAGCATTTCGTCCGGCGCGGCCTTGAGGTTTGTCGCGAAGGGTTCGACGCCGGCGACCGCGAGCGGGTGCAGCAATGTCTGGACCCATTGGTCGTCCCAATACTCCTCGGCCGGCAGGCGGGCGTTCTCGGCGCACCAGTCGATCAGCTTTTCCTTGGAATCAAATCCCTTCTCCACGAACAGGGTCGCGACGATCGGGTCCATCACGATCAGCGGCGATTGCCGCGCCGCGCAGGCCGCGAAAACGCGCCGGAACTTCTGTTCCCAGCTGTCGCGCGGGCCAAAGCCGGACTGGGTATAGCGCCCGCCCCGGAACACGGTCACGGCGCTGTCGGATCGTTTGAAGCCGTATCGGGTATGGAGCGGCTCCCACGGACTGCGTTCCTCGTTCTCGGGGAAGGTCGAGCTGACCCCGTACCAGTTCCCGAGCGACCCCATATAGGTGTCGCCGGGCGTCGAACCGCCCTGCAGGTTTTGCGACAACAACCCATAGGCGCGGCCGATGGTCATGTTGGCGTGGTTGTAGGGCCCCATGGCGCCGATGCCGGAATTCATGCCGATCTCATCCCGGATCGGCCCATTGACGACCGCCAGGCCGGAAAATGACGTCGTGCTGCTGATCCGAGCGCTGAGCCCGCTCGCCGCCATGGCGAGAATCACGGGGAAATATTCCGGCTTGGCGCCGGCCATCACCGCGTTGACCGCGACTTTCTCGACGTCGAATTCCCAATATTCGCGGAACGCGGTCGGGTTCAGCCGCCCGACAATCTTGTCCGGCGCATGGCTGGTTCCGTCCAGCATGCGGGCGACGCGGTCCTCGGTCGGCGGGACGATCGGCAGGTAGTCCGTCCAGTGCCAGTCCATGAAAAACTGCTGGATGTTTTCTTCCGTATCGGGCTCCAGCAGGCGCGGCGTCGAACGCTCGAAGGACAGCCCCTTGAGATCGTTGTCATTCAGCGGACCGGACAGGCCTTCGAGCATTTCCTGCATGAAGGGCCGGCCGGTGGTCGGGTCCGGCCCTTCGATATAAGCGCGCAGATCAAACGCCGTTCGATCGACCAGCGGCTGCGGCACATAAGCCTGGCGCGTGGTCGGCATGCCGCCGGCCATGGCCACCGAGTCGGCGAGCCGTTTGAAAACGTGCGTGTGCACGGCAACGGTGGGGATGCCGGCTTCTTCGAGTGAAAGTGCGAGCCCGACGACCGTCGGGCTGCAGGTGCTTCACAATCCGACCCCGAGAATGGCGCCGTCGGCTTCCGCCTCGACCCGCTTGCGCATTTCCGGGTCGTCCTTCCAGCTTTCGCGCGGCTTGATGATCCGCGTGGTGACGCCGGGCATGTTTTCGCCGAACCAGTTTTGCAGCTGGTCCATGAACACTTCGGAATTATCGAACAAGCAATCGACCAGATGAACCACCTTGCCGTCAAAACTTTCGAGCCGGGGCGCCAGGCGCTTGCCGGTCACGGAAGGCGGATAGCCCCGCGGGTCGTGGACGATTATCTTGTCGCTCATTGGTCTCTCCCGAAGCGATTTAATAGATCCCTGCGCCTTATGTTACGCGGACCAGCCGCCCTCCGCCAGATAGCGATCGGCGGTGATCGCCGCCAGGGTCCCGTCGCCGGCCGCCGCCACCGCGCGACCCGGCGCGCCTTCGCGCACCGTGCCGGCGGCCAATACGCCTTTCAGCCCGGTTCGCAATGCGCCGTCGGCGGGGACGTGGCCCGATGCCGAAAGATCGAGCCGGTCCGCCAGAAATGCCGTTTCGGGCCGCAGCCCGACATAGATGAACACACCGTCGACATCCATCACTTCGCCGCCTTGCAGCCGAACGCCCGTGACGACGCCATCGCCGACAATTTCCTCGATCTCCGTATTGAAACAAATATCGATTTTGGCGTTGGCCCCGACCTGTTCCCGGTACGCCGTCTGGCCCGACAGCACATCGCCGCGATGCAGGATGGTGACCCGGGACGCGGCCCCGGCCAAAGTCAGCGCTTCCTGCAAGGCGGAATCGCCGCCGCCGATCACGGCGACCGGTTTGTCGCGCAGCAGCGGCGCATCGCAGCTCGCGCAGTGGCTGACGCCCTTGCCGCGCAGACCTTCCTCGCCGGGAATGCCGAGCGTCTTCAAGCCGGTGCCGGTCGCAATAATCACCGCGCGCGCGAAATACGCGTCGCCGCCCGCCGTCGCCCGCCAGCCTTCGCCCTCTTGTTCGAGCCCCGTGATCTCCGTCATGGCGAGTTCCGCGCCGGCCTCGACGGCCTGGCCCTGGGTCATGGGGACCAGCTCATAGCCCGCGACGCCGTCGGGGAACCCCGGATAGCCGTCGATCTTTTCAATGCTCAAAAGATGGCCGCCGAACACGCCACCGGTCAGGATCAGGGTCTTTCGTCCCAGGCGGGCCGCCTGCATGCCGGCGGTAAGGCCCGCAATGCCGCCGCCCGCAACCACGATGTCATCTTCAACGGACATACTTAGTGATCGCTGCCGAGCAAAACCTTGCCCCGTACTCCGGTGTCGTATTCCAGCCCGGCGGGCGTCAGGCGGATCGCGATGGGATAGCCGGACAGCGCTAGCCCCTTGCGGTGCAGCGCCAGCCAGACCCCTTCATTGCGCAATCCGGTGGCGTCGGCCGACATGGCGACATAATCGCCGATATGAAAATGATTGCCGTGCGGGCTCGGCAGGTTTGAAATCGTCACCTCGCCGGTTTCCTCATCCTTGGACGAGGATTCCGGATGGCGCGCGAGTTCCTGCAACAGCGTCAGGGTCTTGAGCTGAAGCTTGTTGAGGCGCAGCGGATTGATTTTTGGCGGCATGGAATTCTTCCGAAGCTTTGAATGCGCCCACGGTAATTCCAACTCGCCCGCCGGGCAAGGATCATGCTGTCGCCGTTGTCTTTTCGGTTTCGCCCGCCTACGCGGCGGTTATCAGGCGTTCACGGGGGAAACGCGCCGTCACGGTGGTGCCGACGCCGACTTCGCTCTCGATTTCAAGCACGCCCTGATGGGTTTCCACAATCGCCTTGGTCAAGGGCAACCCCAGCCCGGTGCCGTCGTGATGACGGTTGAAGCTGCCATCGGCCTGGGCAAACGGCGCCATGATCCTGGGCAGGTCCTGTTCGCTGATCCCGACGCCGGAATCGCGAACGATAATGGCGAGATCGCCGCCGGAGACGATTTTCGCCCCGACAACCACTTCGCCGCCGTCCGGCGTAAACTTCACCGCATTGGACAGCAGATTGATCAACACTTGCTTGATCTTGCGCTGATCCGCGCGCAGCCGGGGCGGGTTTTCGTCATTCTCGATCACCAGATTGATCGCATGATTTTCGGCCAGGCCGTGAACCAGCCTCAGGCTGGATTCGATGATCTGTTCGGGTTCGATGGTATTTTTCTCCAACTCCAACTTGCCGGCTTCGATTTTTTGACAAATCGAGAATATCATTGATCAGTTCCAGCAAATGGGCGCCGCTTTCATGGATGTGATTACAGAATTCTTTATATTGCGGATTGTTCAGCGGCCCCGCGATTTCACTGTGCATGATTTCGGAAAATCCGATGATGGCGTTGAGCGGCGTGCGAAGTTCATGACTCATGTTGGCGAGGAATTGTGAATTTGCCCGGTTTGACGCGGCGAGTTCCATGTTCTGCCGTTCCAGATTGTCATGAACGTCGCGCAATTCGAAGATATCGGTCATGGTCGCAAAATAGCGAAACGCACGCCCATCGCCGTCTTCCAGCCGAGACCCGCTGAGCATGCAGGGCACGACAACGTCATTATTGCCGATCACCCGCACCTCGCCTTTGAACGGACCGTTCGACAGAAGGTCGATCAGATGGTCGCGCCGCGACTGGTCGGCGAATTGGAAACGAAGGCCGTCCGATTTCTTCAGGTCGTCAAGGCCGTCATATCCGCAGAGCGCCATGCACCCCTGGTTGGCGTAAACAACGTTCCCGGAGGCATCGTACACCAGCATTCCCTCGGCGCTGCCATCCACCATCGACAGCATGGTCGCCAGATCTTCACGATATGTCTTGGAGACCCGCTCAAGCATCTGATTGAGCCGGGAGATCATTTGGCCCAACTCATCGCCGCCGGTCCTAGTCATGACGAACTGGTCGGCTTTCGATGGGTCCTCAAGCGCCTGATCCAAATTGTCGCGCATCGCCAACACCGGCAGTAACAGATACCGGCCCAGAATGAGCATGGTCACCAAACAGACGAAGCTGGAAACCAGCAGAACCAGCCCGCCGACCCGCCACAGGTAGGCAACCAGCTCACCGTGAATTGCGGTCGAATCCATGCGCCCGACGACCGCGAAGGGAAAACCTGTTTCGGCGGGCGGCCAAAACGCCTCGTATCGCGCGCCGTTCGCCGCATACCTTTGTCTGGGATCGCCGCCGATAACTTTGTCGAAGGTAAGCCTAGGCGCCTCCCCGAAAATCCGCGGTGGCGCGCCATCGGTAAAATAGATTGCGCCGCCGCGGATATTGGATATTCGGACCAGTCCCGACCCGATGATCGACATATCCCGTTCACTTTTGTTGCCGTGCAGGACCAGGGCGGCGGACATGGCATTGCGACCGACATCATTGATGCGGGCAAGAAGATCGCGTTCAAAATTCTGATAGGACGGAATGAGGATCGCGGCTTCGACCGCAAATATCGCCATAAACACCACGAGCGTAATGCGCCAGCAAAGCCGGCTGCGGCTCAGCAGCTTGATAGACCGGATCAGTCTGTTTGGACGCGGCAATGACATGGCGCAACGCCTTGCTGATCCCGCCCGGCGGGCGGGAAATCAGGGCTAATTTAAAGTCCACGATGTAACAGAAATGTTAACGGGACCGCCAAATCCCTGAATTCCAACACTTATATCTTAAACGCGGACTGCACCTCGCGCGGATAAAGCTCTTCCGGCGTCAATAACCGGTGGCAAACACCCTGTTCATGGGCGTATTGCAGGAATGCCTCGATGGTGGTCCGGTTGGCGTCGATCCCGTACGGCCAGTAATCGCCGCCCTTGAAAAGCTCCTCCTTAACCTTTTCGTAACTGTCATAGATCCACGGCATGGGAATTTGCGACGCCGTCACGTTGGACAGCCGATGGACGCAGTTCTGCTTGGCTTCCTCGAACGCGTTCAGCATGTTCATGGCGACCCAGGGATGTTCCTCGAACACATCGCGCCGGATCGCCACCGTGTGCATGATCGGATAGATCCCGGTTTCCTGGAAATATTTCGCCTCTTCCTCGCGGTAGTTTGGCACGAGGCGGGTCATGTCCGGATGGCCGTCGCGGAATGCCTGGGGCGCGTTGGCCGAAATCATCGCGTCAATATCCCCGGCCAGCAGCATTTCGGTCAGCGATCTTTCCTGTTCCTGGATATAGCGCACGCCGTCGGGCAGCTTCAGATGGGCCATTTCGACGCGGCCCGGCTCATTCACGCCGGCCTGGACCCATTCGATATCGGCCAGCGGAATGCCGATCTGATGGGTCAGCCAGCCGCGCGCATAGACCGTGGCGGTCTGCGACCATTCGGGAATGCCGATGCGACCGCCGGCGAGATCGGACGGCGACTTGATCCGGCCGTCCGCCTTTATATAGAAGGCCGAATGGCGGAACACGCGGGAAATAAAAACCGGAATGCCGGTGATCGGCGGGTTGTCCTGCGACATGATGGAGCAGTATTTGGCGAACGACATTTCGGAAATGTCCCACTCCAGCGCATTGGTGAAGCGGTAAAAAATTTCCTCAACCTGGAAATTCAGCGCCGTGAGATCGATGCCCTGCGGCTTGACCAGCCCGCTGCCGAGATCGCGCACATGGTCGTAATCATACGTCGCCATGGTGAGATGAATGTCGCCCATCGTTTTTTCGCTCCATCGCTTTGAATTCGTATCAGGGCAAAGACTGCCGAAGACGACCGGTTGGCGCAAGCAATCCGTGGACAGCGGTTCCCACCG
>JAYZAW010000208.1:0-4833 GCA_036339495.1 Pseudomonadota bacterium
GGGCGGACCCATGGTACAGATGTTCCATTGGCGATAACGGCGGCACAGGGACCGGCGGTTGACCGCGCGGTAGTTCTGTAGATCGGCCAGGCTGAGCGACCCCGGGTTCGCTTTCGCGCCTTGTACGGCGTTCACGATCCGGCGCGCCAGAGGCCCAAGATACAGCCCATCCGCGCCGCGCTTCGCGATCAGCCGCAGGGTCGCCGCATAATCCGGGTTCTTCAAAATCGATCCGGCCGGTTTTGGTTTGCCGTCCGGCGTAAAGAAATACCGCCGCGCCGCCGCATACCGTTTCAGCCCCTTGGCGCGGCCGATGAAATAATGCAGCCGGGGCGAAATTTGGAACCCGTTTGCGGCCAGCGCGATCGCAGGGTCGAACAACTTCGCCCAGGACAGCCTGCCGTGTTTCTCGTGCGCCAGCTCCAGCATGCGCAAAACCCCCGGCGCGCCCACGGAGCGCCCGCCGATCACGGCGTCATAAAATTTCAGAGGCTTCCCGTCCGCGCCCAAAAACAAGTCCGGTCCGGCCGCCGACGGCGCGGTTTCGCGGCCGTCATAAGTCTCGACCTCGCGGGCCTTCCTGGAATAATGCAGCAGAAACGCGCCGCCGCCGATGCCGGAACTTTGCGGCTCGACGAGCGTGAGTACCGCCTGGGCGGCGATTGCGGCGTCGACCGCGCTTCCGCCGGCGCGCAACATGGCCAGACCGGCGCGGGATGCATGGGGGTTTGCCGCCGAAATCGCATATTTTTTCGGCAGAATGGGACCGTCGGATGTGGCGCAGCCCAGAGGCGCGTGGGCGAGACCAAACAGCAGAGCCGCGCCGACCGTCCGAATTTGGGGTGTTGGGGTCTGGAAAAGCCAATTCATGACCATTAGTTTAATGGACGGACCGGGAATCGTTGGCACGGAAATCCTTTCGCGGCGGCGAAAAAACCGGTAAAACCCGCCCGACCAATTGGGAGCACCGGCATGAGTACGCCAATTCACGTCAAGCGCGTTGCCGCACCCGATATCCGGGCGCGCAAGGGGACGGAGCCCGTGACCGTCCTGACCGCCTATACCATGCCCATGGCGCGGCTATTGGATCCGCACATGGACATTCTGCTGGTCGGCGATTCGCTGGGCATGGTGCTGTACGGCATGGATTCGACCCTCGGCGTGACCCTCGACATGATGATCGAACACGGCAAGGCCGTGATGCGCGGGTCGGAAAGCGCCTGCGTGGTGGTCGACATGCCGTTTGCGAGCTATCAGGAATCGCCCGAACAGGCCTATCGCAACGCCGCCCGCGTGATGGCGGAAACCGGGTGCGGGGCGGTCAAGCTGGAAGGCGGCGTCGAGATGGCCCCGACCATCGCATTCCTGACAAGGCGCAGCGTGCCGGTCATGGCGCATGTCGGGCTGATGCCCCAATCGGTCAATTCCCACGGCGGCTTCAAGGTTCAGGGCCGCGACGACGCGGCGGCGCGGCAAATCGTCGACGACGCGGTCGCGGTCGCGGAAGCCGGCGCGTTCAGCGTCGTGATCGAAGGCGTGATCGAGCCCCTGGCGCGCGAAATTACCGGGGCCATCGACATCCCGACCATCGGCATCGGCGCGTCGCCGGCCTGCGATGGCCAAGTGCTGGTGACAGAGGATCTGGTCGGGCTGTTCTCCGATTTCACGCCGAAATTCGTCCGCAAATACGCCGATCTCGGCCCCATGATCGCCGAAGCCGCGGCGGCCTACGCCGACGATGTCCGTGCCGGGCGGTTTCCCGGTCCGGCGGAATGCTTCGGCGGCGGGCCACAGGCCAGCAAGAAGAAAGCCGTCTAGTAATTCGTTTCTGTTTCGGAACAAAAAGCCTTGCCGATGGACTTTTCAGCAAATCCGGTTCCGGCCCACTTGAAGAAACATACGATGGAAACCCTTCGAAACATCTCGGAACTGCGCCAAACAATCGCAAATCGGCGCGCGTCCGGCGCGGATGTCCGCGTCGGGCTGGTGCCGACCATGGGCTGCATTCATAGCGGTCATCTGGCGTTGATTGATGCGGCGCGTGCGGCCAGCGATTATGTGGTGGTCAGCCTGTTCGTCAATCCGACCCAATTCGGCCCATCGGAGGATTTCGACGGTTATCCGCGCGATGAAGCGGCCGATGCCCGGTTGATCGCGCAAGCCGGCGCCGATTTGCTGTATTCGCCCTCGGTCCGGGAAATGTATGGCGACAATGATGCGACAACGGTATCGGTCTCTCAAATCTCGGAAGGGCTGTGCGGCGCCGGCCGGCCGGGGCATTTCGACGGCGTGTCCACGGTGGTCGCGAAGCTGTTCGGCCAAATCCGGCCCGACGCCGCCTGGTTCGGAGAAAAGGACTACCAGCAATTGCTGGTCATCCGGCGGCTGACGCAAGACCTCGATCTCGGTGTCAGGGTCGAAGGCGTGGCGACGGTCCGTGAGGCGGACGGGCTCGCCCTATCGTCGCGCAATGCCTATCTCACGGCGGATGAACGCCGCATCGCGCCCCGGCTGTTCGCGGCCATTACCGCCGCGGCGGAACAAATAGCCGGTGGCGGACAAGCCGAAAAATGCTGCCAAGCCGCCATCACGGCGCTCGCAACCGCCGGGTTCTCCGACATCGAATATTTGGAAGCCCGCGACGCCGAAACTCTTGAACCCATCAATGGAGTTCACTCCGGTCCCGCCCGCGTGCTCGGGGCCGTCCAGCTCGGCAAGGCGCGGCTGATCGATAACGCGCCGGTTTAAAGCATCGTTGTCTTGAACAAAAAACGGCGGCCCGAGGCCGCCGTTTAATATCGTATCCGGGCTCAAATCACCGAACGTAGATATGAACCTCATTGGTCGCGGCGGCGCTGCTGGTCATCGCCGACAGGCGGACGCGCTGCAGCGGCAGCCCCATGTCGGACAGCGACCGCAGGACGGTTTCGGCGTTGCGCTTGGATGTGTTGGACGCCACCGCCACCCGGGCCGCGGATCCACGCTCCGGCGCGACGGCGACCAGATCGAAGCTCGCGCTGGGCCGACGGTCGAGCGCGCGGCTCACCGCCGTATAGAGCGCCTGTTCATAGGCGACATTGGGCCGGTCGAACCGGATCACCACAAGCGGCCGCCGCCCTGCGTTGGCCCCTCCCGAAGACAGGAAAGGCGTGCGCGCCGTCGGCGGGCTGACCATCGGGGTCGCCGAGGTGAAGGCGCGGTTGCCGAGGCTGCCACCGAGCAATTCGCCGTTCTTGATCGCCAGCGACAGGGTGGTCAGATTGGCGCGCTCATTGCCGAGATAAATGGTCTGCCGGTTGACGTCCTCGCTTAACTCGTTGAGCAGCCGGTCGATCAGCACCACCGTGCGGTTGACTTCATCTTCCAATATGGCGAGCTGGCGGTGATCTTCATCCACCGCGCCGGTCAGCCCATAGGCCGCGCGCGTGGTTTCCAGCACGTAGGACGACAGCGTCGATGTCCCCGCCACGTGGTTGGCCAGGGAATTGAGCTGGGCCACATCATTGTCGATCGCGGCGAGCAGGGCCTGCGCGGCATTCCATTGATTGACCAGCGACGGGTTGCCCGGCGTGGTGCCGACCTGGAGCCGCGCGTTTATGGACGCAATGGCGCCGTGATAATTCATCGAATTGCGCACCGTCTGCGCGCGGATCGTCTGCAGCTGGGCATTTTGGTTCCGAATGCCGACCTGCAGCCGTTCCAGTTCGGACCGCACCTCGCCGACCTTCTGGCCGACGAACGTTCCGGTCGATTGACCCGGCGTCACCCGCGGCGGCACGAAATTCGTGCTGCCCAGCGAAGGCGGCGGTGGCGGCGGTGGTGGCGCGGCGGCGACCGGCGCGGGGGCGGGCGCGGAATTCACCGGCGCGGCCGCGGCCTGTTGCCGTGATTTCCCGGACGGGTCCCCGCCTTCAAGCGAGGGCCACAACGCGTCGGCGGCAAAGGAACAACCCGCAAGGGCGACGCCAGCGCAAACGACAAACGCAAAACTTTTTATTTGATGCATGATAAAGGGATTGACCCCGATGTGACGGCTCATAAACGGCTCAAGGTATTACGCATTTAGAAACAGCATTTAATTTTTGCAAAAGAAAGTTTTATTTTGCAAACTCCAGTAAACTCGACCGCATCTTACTCAAAGGAATCGCCCGCTTCAAGCCGAATTACCGCCCGCCCGGCGGCGGCGCGACGCGATCTCCATGGGTTTCCATCAGCGCTCCTTGGTATTAGCCACGCAACGATGCTCAGCCGGAAACGGTAAAGAAATGATGAATCCCAATTTTTTCCCGAGCCGGACAACACGGAACGCGTTGCAAGCGCGGGCCTCAACCGTTATATCCCTCCTGCACGCGCGCCCGTAGCTCAACTGGATAGAGCACCTGACTACGGATCAGGAGGTTGGGAGTTCGAATCTTCCCGGGCGCGCCATTACTTTCAAGGGCTTAGCGGAGAATCGCTAGGCCCTTTGAATGTCTAGGGAGCACATAGGGAGCACGCGGATCGGGTGGATCCTTATCCGGTTATTCTTTCCCCCATGTAATGTGCATGACATTCCAGCCAATTCGATGATGCCCCAGATATACGGTAGACGACGGGTCAAGGTTCCTTACGGATTCTTGGAGCGGAGGATACATATTCCCGAAAGTTCATATTGGGAATAGGAGAATCAACCCCATCCAACCCAACTCCGACACGTACACGTACTGCCGTAATGACCATCAACCGACTTCCAATACCTCCCTGCTGGTAAGTCCCTGACCAGCACACAAGATTCCGGTATTTGCCCCCGAATCCATTAAATCAGGACAAAAACCGGTCAAAAATCGGAAAATA
>JAYZAW010000209.1:0-8222 GCA_036339495.1 Pseudomonadota bacterium
GGCGCGCGCGCTGGCGGGCAACGTGCTGGGCGAAGACACGTCGGTGATGAATTTCGGCAGAATGCCCGGCGCGCTGTTGGCCGCCGGGCTGGCGGGGAAATTCGCGCCCGACTTCTCGATCCCCATGCGGCCGCTGCTGTCCGCGATCATCGGCGGTCTATTGCTGGGTTATGGCGCGCGTCTCGCCTTCGGGTGCAATATCGGCGCGTTCTTTTCCGGTGTGGCGTCGGGCAGCCTGCATGGCTGGCTGTGGCTGGTCTGCGCCCTGCCGGGCAATTGGGCGGGAGTGAAACTGCGGCCGTACTTCGCGCTCCACACCTAAATTTACTCTGGCTTGCGGCCGGTCACCGTCATCATCCCCTAGAGGGCGTCTATCTTGTAGCTCTCGGCCTGGACATCCTCGAACCCGGCTCGCTGCAAAACACTTTTGAGTTCATCCACGCGATAGGTGTGGAAATGGGCGCGATTGAACAGGCGCAAAAACAGATTGAGAAACCGGCAGCTCAAATAATCGTGGCACCAATCGGCGATGACAATCCGTCCACCGGGGCGCAGCACGCGGCGGGCCTCGCGCAACGCCAAGCCGGGATCGCGCAGATAATGAAACATGCTGGCCGAGGTCACGATGTCGAACGCCCCATCGTCGAACGGCAGGTTTTCGGCGTCGCCAAGCCGCAAATCCACCGACGATTCGAGTTTGGCGCGCGCCTTGCCCAACATCTTGTCCGAGAGATCGACGCCGGCCACGTGGATGTCATCGTGACCGGATGCCAGGGCGGCCAGAAAGGCGCCCGTGCCGCATCCCACATCGAGTACCCGGTCGCCGGGGCGCGGGTCCAGCCGTTTCAAGGTCTCGCGCGTCGAGGCCTGGATATAGCGCGCCCAGATGTGGTCATATCGCGCCGCGAGACCGTCATATTCCTTGCGAACCGGGTCGTCCTTATCATTCGCCATAATTCAATTTATACCAACCGTGCTCGATATTGACCTGTTTCATGGCCTTGGGACGGGTTTTTTGCAGTCATCAAAAAAGGCCGCCTGAAGCGACCCTTTTAACGAACGGAATAGAAAGCGAATCTAGTAGCCTTCGCGCTCCAGCCGCTTGCGTTCCAGCTTGCGGGCGCGGCGGACAGCTTCTGCCTTTTCACGGGCGCGCTTTTCCGACGGTTTTTCGTATGAACGGCGCATTTTCATCTCACGGAATATACCCTCGCGCTGCATTTTTTTCTTGAGCGCGCGCAGCGCCTGATCGACGTCATTGTCCCGGACCGATACTTCCACGTTTTCTCCTCTCGCCGGCGGCTTCCCCGCCCCATCACTTGCCAATACTTTCCAAGGCTCGACCCCGGAAAGGCGGTGGTTGATAGCATATCATAGGTTAGACGCCAAGCTTCAAGCATTGATTAACCCGAATAATCGACGGAATCAGCGAATTTCACACTCAATTCGGCAAAAAACCTTTACCTGCGCCGACCGCCAGCCAATATTACGGCCATGACATTGTTGAAAATCGCCCGCATGGGCCACCCCGTTTTGCGGCAACGCGCGCGGGAAATCACCGACCCCACGGCGCCGGAAATCCACCATCTGGTCAATGACATGATCGAAACCATGATCGATGCGGAGGGCGCCGGGCTCGCCGCGCCGCAGGTTCATGTCGGCCTCCGCCTGGTCATATTCAAAGCCCCGCCGGATCGCGCACCCGCCGTTGAAAACGGCAAGCCAACAGGGCCGCCTGAAGACGGTATGGAAGACAGCGCCGGAACCGCCGACCTGACCATCCTGATCAATCCGGATGTTGAACCCCTGACCGATGAAAAGACCCTGGGATGGGAGGGCTGCCTGTCGGTTCCGGGGCTAAATGGATTGGTGCCGCGCTTTACCCAGATCCGCTATAGCGGGACCGATCCTGACGGCAATCGGGTGGCGCGGGAAGCCACCGGATTCCATGCGCGGGTGGCGCAGCATGAAATCGATCACCTCGACGGCATCCTTTATCCGATGCGGATGACCGACCTGACGACCCTGACATTCACCGAGGAGTTGAAACATTTCATGCTACCCGCCACCGAGGATGACCAAGAGGACGAGGCCCATTGAATTCCCCGGAAAATGATACAGGTCGATCAGCGGAACGCGAGACGCTGCTGCTCGCCGCGCTGCCCCATGTCGCTTTCGACGGCTGGAATTCAACCGCGTTGAAAGCGGGGGCGAAAGATTCCGGCCTTCCGCCCGAGGATATCATGCGGCTGTTTCCCGGCGGCGCGGGCGAGGCCATCCGCCTGTTCAGCGCCCTGGCGGATCAGTCGATGGCGGATAGGATGGCCGGTGCGGAACTCGACGGTTTGGGCGTATCCGCGCGGGTAACCATGGCGATCCGCCTGCGGATTGAAGCCTTGACGCCTCACCGGGAACCGGCGCGGCGCGCGGCCGGGTTTCTCGCCATGCCGCAAAACGCCACGTTGGCATTGGGCTGCTTGTCGCGCACGGTCAACGCCATCTGGCGCGCGGCGGGCGACCGGTCGACGGATTTCAGCTATTACACCAAACGCGCGACGCTGACGGGCGTCTATGGCGCGACGCTGCTGTACTGGCTCGACGATGCTTCCGAGGGATCCGAACAAAGCTGGGCGTTTCTGGACCGCCGGATCGAGGACACGGCGCGGGTTCACCGCCTGCGCGGACGTCTGCGGCGCCTGACCGCCGGGCTGCCGGACCCGTTCAAGCTGATGAAAATGGCGCGCTCCGGAAGAGTCTAATCCTCTACCGTTTCCGGGACAGCGGCGGTTTGCGCGGCGCGGAATTCATCGACCGACCGGGCGATTTCCGGATCGGACAGCCCCAGCATCGCCGCCGCCAGCAGGGCCGCATTGACCGCCCCGGCGCGACCGATGGCCAATGTCCCGACCGGTATGCCGGCCGGCATCTGCGCGATGGACAGCAGGCTGTCCATGCCCTTCAACGCCGCGCTTTCCATCGGCACGCCGAGCACGGGCAACGGTGTCATGGAAGCCAGAACGCCGGCCAGATGCGCCGCGCCGCCGGCCCCGGCGATAATCACCTTTAAGCCACGCTTGCGGGCGCTTTCGGCATATTTGGCCGACCTGTCGGGTGTGCGATGGGCCGACATCACCAAGCATTCATGGGGAATTCCCAGCTTCACCAGGGTTTGGGCGGTATGGGTCATGGTGGGCCAGTCGGACCTGCTGCCCATGACGATTCCCACTAACGGGGTCCCGGATTCAGCCTGATTATCGTCGGACATAACAAAACCCCATTCATTCGGTAAGTATTTTTATGAGTAAAGTAACCAGTAGAGCCCGCATTATAGGGTTGGCGACCCGCCGCGCAAGCCGCGAGAAACGGCGGGACTCAACGATTTCTTAACCGTTTGAATGGTAGCAAGAAAGCTAGTCTGCAGGTCCGTGGGGAAGGTCTCCGCGCGCCGAAACGCGGGCTGGAGGCCAATCCATGAAGATAGGCGGACCAAACCGAGCCGGCGCAACCCGACCCGTCGCGCAGAACCACGCGACCAGCGCCGCATACCAGGCGGCGGCGACCACCACCGTGCGCAAGGTCGACAGCGTTTCGTTTCTCGGCATCCCGGAAAACGAACTCACTCCCAAGGTGCGCGAGGCGATGTCGACGCTGCTGGCCGAGGTCGACACCATGCGCGGCGAGATCGAGGAGCAGCGCCAACGCATCTCGCATCTGGAAGAGCTGGCCGATCAGGACAGTTTGACCCCGGTGATCAATCGCCGCGCGTTCGTGCGCGAGCTCACCCGGGTGGTGTCGTACGGCGAACGCTATGCAACGCCGTCGAGTTTGCTCTATATCGATCTCAATGGCCTCAAACAGATCAATGACACTTATGGCCATCCGGCGGGGGATGCGGCGCTCATGAAGCTCGCCACCATCCTGACCGAACAGGTTCGGGGGTCGGACATCGTCGGCCGGCTGGGCGGAGACGAATTCGGCATTCTGCTGGTCCATGCGGAAGAAGCGGTGGCGACCGAAAAGGCACTGCAATTGACCGACATTATCGATTCAAACCCGCTCTACTGGGAGTCCCACGAAATTCCGATCAATGTGTCATTTGGGGCGCATACTTTCACCGGTGGTGAAGATGCCGGTGATGCGCTGGCCGCCACCGACCGCGCCATGTATGTGCAAAAAAATGCGCGCAAGGCCAACGTGGAAACCTTATCGACCAATCCGGACAGGCAACTTCCGGTTCAGGCGATGATATCCGGCAACAGCTTGCTTCTTACCCGGATGATTTCATCCTTGAGCAACAGCTTGCGTTTTTTGAGACGTTGAAGCTGTATCTGATCGAATGGGACGTTATCGACGACGCGCGCAATAACGCTGTCCAAGTCCCGATGCTCGGTCTCCAGGTCGGCCAGCTTGTGGTTCAACTTATCTCTATCTTCTGTCAATGTGCTGTTCCGTACTCGAGATAACCATACGATAGCAGATATTCAGAAAAATAGTTACCTGGAGTCGGGAATCGGGCGATTTTTTTGTTGGTAAGTCGGGGCTAATTTCGGGAGAGACCGCCATGGCGGACGGCAAGACCATAGGGATCTTGACCAGCGGCGGCGATTGCGCGGGGCTGAATGCCGTCATCCGCGCCGTCGCCCACCGGGCGATTGAAGGCCATGGCTGGCGGGTGCTGGGCATTCATGAAGGCACGTCGGGGTTGATGAAGCGCCCGCTCGATTACGAGGAACTCTCGCTGAAAATTTTTACCGGCAATATCCTGCGTCTCGGCGGCACGATCCTGGGGACCATCAACAAGGGCGACCCGTTCGCTTTTCCCATGCCGGACGGCAGCCTGCAGGACCGGTCCGGGGAAATCATCGAAGGTTACAAGCAACTTGGGCTGGATGCGCTGATCGTGGTCGGGGGCGACGGAAGCCTGGCGATCGCGCGGCGTATCGCCCAGCAGGGCGGGCTCAATTTGATCGGCGTTCCCAAGACCATCGACAACGATGTGGGGATTACGGAAAACGCGATCGGGTTCGGCACCGCGGTTGATGTCGCGACCGAGGCGCTCGACAAGCTGCATCCGACGGCGGCGAGCCATTCCCGTGTGATGCTGCTGGAGGTCATGGGGCGGGACGCCGGACATATCGCCCTGGCGGCGGGCATTTCGGGCGGTGCCGATGTCATCCTGATGCCGGAGATTCCGTACACGATGGAAGGCATCGCGCGAAAGATCGAGGCCGTGCGCAAACGGGGCCGGAACTTCGCCCTGGTCGTGGTCGCGGAAGCGGTCAAGAAAGAAGATGGCGAAGCCATCACGATCACCGATTCGGATGGGCGCACGCGGCTGGGCGGGATCGGTAATCACCTGGGGTCGCGCATTTCGGACATGACGGGCGCGGAAACCAGGGTCACCGTGTTGGGCCATATCCAGCGCGGCGGCACGCCGTCGCCGCGGGACCGGCTGTTCGCATCGGCGTTCGGAGTCCGCGCGGTCGATCTGATCGCCGAGGGAAAATTCGACCGCATGGTTGCCTGGACCAACAGGCATGTGATCGACGTGCCGCTGGAGCACGCGATCAGCGAAAACCATCAAGTCGACCCGATCGGCACGCTGGCCGACACGGCGCGCGGCCTCGGCATCTATATCGGCGAATAAATTTTAGGGAACACAAAAGGCATGGCAATGGAATTTCCCGATCATCCATTTTGGGATTTCTCGCTTGGCGTTTACGGCCAGACAGGGGTCCCCGAAGCCTGTCTCGTGCTGCAATCGGCCCATCAGCTTGACGTCAATATCCTGCTTTACTGCCTATGGTTCGGCGCGTCGGGCCGGGGAACGTTCGATGCGGTGGATATGACCCGGGTCACCGGCGCGGTGGCGGAATGGCATGAAAAAATTGTCCGGCCGATGCGGGCGGTCCGCCAGCGACTCAAAGGCGGAATGGAGCCCGCGCCGGAAGAACTTTCCGAACCGCTGCGCGCCGGAGTGCAAAAGCTGGAGATCGATTTCGAGCATGTCGAACAGCTCATGCTGGCGGCGGTGATCGACCGCGCGCCCGGCGACAATGCCGACGGCGAAAGCCGCATTCGCGCCGCCCTGGCAAATGCGGGGCGCTATTTTGACGCCCTGGATGTCCACCAAAGCGGCAACGACCGACGCAGTCTCGCCATTCTTCTCAAGGCGGCGTTTACCGACCTTGATGACGAGCTGGTCGCAAATATCTGCGGCGGGTTAACCGCCGCCTAGCCGAACCTGTCGGACCATTCCGCCACGACTTTGTTCATGATGCGGGTCAGATGAGCGAGGTCATCGGGTTCGATCACGAAGGGCGGCATGGCGTAGATGATATCGCCGAACGGCCGCAGCCAGACGCCCTCTTCAATGAACCGGCGCTTCAACCAGTCATTGTCATGCAGGTCGGTCACCTGAATCGCCGCCATCGCGCCCTTGATGCGCAGATCGACCACGCCCGGCAGACCTCGGCATGGGGACAGCGCGTCGCGAAAATGGCGCTCGATGAAGGCGGCCTGTTCGAGCCGGGGTTCGGTTTCAAACAGTGAGATCGATGCGTTGGCCGCCGCGCAGGCCAACGGGTTCGCCATGTATGTCGGCCCATGCATCAGCGCGTGGTCGGGGTTGTTGGACTGAAAGGCCTCCACGATGCGGTCATTTGCGGCGGTCGCGGCCAGGCCCGTCGCACCGCCGGTCAGCGCCTTGCCGACGCAGACGATATCCGGCGCGACGCCGGCCTGTTCGCAGGCGAACAGTGTTCCGGTGCGGCCGAACCCGGTGGCGATTTCATCGGCGATCAGGGGAATATCGAGCGCGGCGCATTGGGACGCGATGGCGCGCAAGGTTTCGGCGTCATGGATTTTCATCCCACCGGCGGCCTGGACCAAGGGTTCGATCAAGACCGCCGCGATGTGGTCCTGACGATTCCGCAGCGTTTCACCGAAGGAGGCGAGACTATCCGCGTCGCGCGGCAGCGGAACCACGATCTGTTCCGGCAGATAGCCGGCGAACATCTGGTGCATGCCCTCTTCCGGGTCGCTGACCGACATGGCCGCCATGGTGTCGCCGTGATAGCCGCCTCTGAAGCTGACGAATTTCGTGCGCCCCGCCTGGCCCGTGTTGCGCCAGTACTGCACCGCCATCTTCATGGCGACCTCGATCGCCACCGACCCGGAATCGGACAGGAAAACGCGGTTCGGTGCGCCCGGCAGAATAGCGCATAGCCGATCCGCCAACTGAATTGCGGGGTCGTGGGACAAACCGCCGAACATGATATGCGGCATCCGGCCGAGCTGATCGGTCATGGCCGAGATGATGGCGGGGTGGTTATAGCCGTGACACGCGGTCCACCAGGACGCCACCCCGTCGATCAGTTCGCGTCCATCGGCGAGACGAATGCGCGCGCCGTGCGTCATTGCCGCGATCAGGGGCGCCGGCGCACTTTCGAGTGCGGTGTAAGGCGGCCACAGCCGGCCCATACGGTCAGGAATCCATGGCGGCGATGCCGAGCCGGTCGAACAGCGCGTGGTCCCTTTCCGGCGCGGGGTTGTCCGTGGTCAACAGCCGGTCCCCGAGGAAGATGGAATTCGCCCCGGAGAGAAAGCACAGCGCCTGGGCGGCGTCATCCATTTCCATCCGCCCGGCCGACAGCCGGATCATGGAGGCCGGCAACATGATGCGCGCAACGGCCATAGTGCGCACGAAATCGATCGGATCCAGTTCGGCGGCGTCGGCCAGCGGCGTGCCCTCGGCGCGCACCAGCATGTTGATCGGCACGCTTTCCGGGTGGGTCGGCAAGGTCGCCAGCGTGACCAGCATGCCGGCCCGGTCGGCCGGACTTTCACCCATGCCGACGATGCCGCCGCAGCACACATTCATCCCCGCGTCGCGCACATGGCCCAGCGTTTCCAGTCGGTCGGCGTAATCCCGCGTCGAGATGATCTCGCCATAAAATTCTGGCGAGGTGTCGATATTGTGATTGTAGTAATCGAGCCCCGACTCCTTGAGCCGGCCGGCCTGGGGCGCGGTCAACATGCCGAGCGTCATGCAGGTTTCAAGCCCAAGGGATTTGACGCCCCGGACCATTTCGACGATCACGTCGAGATCCCGGTCCCTGGGCGACCGCCAGGCCGCCCCCATGCAAAACCGCGCCGCGCCGGCGTCGCGCGCGTCGCGGGCGGCGCACAATACATCGTCGAGCGGCATCAGCTTGTCGGCA
>JAYZAW010000210.1:0-13204 GCA_036339495.1 Pseudomonadota bacterium
TCTCGAAGCATGCTGTATCGGTCGGAATTAACGCTCCTGGGTCTAACGCCCGTATCGGTGCAAATCCATTCCGTTGGCTCTGAGCCAGGCGCGGGCCTTGCCGGGGTCGTCGCAGAGATCTGCGACATGGGCCCAGAACCGCTTGCCGTGATTCATTTCGGCAAGATGGGCGACCTCGTGGGCGACGACGTAATCGAGCACGTGTTCCGGGGCCAGAATCAACCGCCAGGAAAAATTCAAATTGCCATTGCCCGAGCAACTGCCCCAGCGGGTCTGCTGATCTCTGATCGTGATCCTTTTGCACTTGCGTCCCAGCAGGCCGGTTTTTTCCGTCACGCGCCATTCGATTTCCTTACCCGCCCGGGCGCGCAGCCAGCGCTGGATGCGCGCCGGCAGACGGTCCGGGGTCGTGGTCACCAGTAATTCGTCGTCGGCCAGGCGGATCGGGGCATAGCGCCCGTCGATTCGGCGGATAAGGATTTCTCGTCCAATAAACGGGAATCTCATGCCGTCCGCGAAAGGGATCGGACCGCGAATTCCGACCAGCCGGTTTTGCAGCCACCCCGCTTTGGTCTGGGCGAATTCCCATGCTTCGGAAATCTTGGCGGCATGGGGCACGACCAGTTCGACGGCCCCGTCCAGATTGCCGACCTGCAGTAAAATCGACCGCGCGCGACCGCTGTGCCGGACCAGCACATCGATTTCAGCGCCGTCGGGGAGTCGCAGAAGTTTGAGGGAGCCGCGCGTCGTCACAGGATCAATTTCGCCGCCTCGTTATCCTAATCGGTCGTGTTCCATTATTCCCGACGGAAGCCGACTCGACAACGGGGAGCTTATTTTCGCGCCGAGGCGAGCGTCAACATCCTGACCACAAACAGCGCCGCGAGCGCCGGCGGCAGGATGTCGAGCAGGTAAATCCAGGTCATCGCTTCCCGCACCACCTCTTTGGTTGCGCCCGCGCCGACACCGGCCAGATTGGCCACCAGCCCGGCTGCGCCGAACCCGAACGCGATGCCCAGCGATCGGCAGGATTGCAAGGACGACGCGGTGACCGACTCTTCACCCGGCAACGCCTGGGCCATGGACCAGGCAATCATCTGTACCTTGGCCAGGCCGATGCCGATGGCGAACAGCGTTATCAGGAACAGCACATACCAGATCGACGTCGCGCCGACACCGTGAGCCAGGGCCGCCGCGCAGAGCGCGACCAGCACCATCCCCCAGAACATGGCATGGTGGGACCGTCTGCCGTCCCAACCCGCGACGATCAGCGCGCCGAGGGTCCAGCCCAGGGAAAATACCGAAAAGAAGACGGCGACCCAGATTTCAGACGCGCCGTAAAGCACTTGCAGCGCCAATGGGATATAAAGCAGCGCGACGCCGTGGCTGGCCGAAAGCAGGAACATCGCCAGATAAGCCGCGCCGACCGGCGAGAATGCCGACATGGCGCCGCTCGGGAAAAGGCGGTTCGGCACGCGTGAGTCGACGCGAAAGGTCATCCAGGTCAGCGCAATCGACGCCGCCATCACGATCGACGCCGTGAAAGTGTTTTCGATCTGACCCGCGAATCCGATGCACAACACCGCCGCGGCCAGCAGCAACAGACGAAGGAGCGGCCAGTGGGGCGCGTTCTTTTCGCCGCCATCGCCCGGAATGGCGCGCCATGCCGCGACGACGAAGAGAATGACCGCGAACAGCGAAAACCAGAATGCGCCGCGCCACCAATCCAGATGAACGAAAATTCCGCCGACCGCGGGTCCCAAAAGAGCGGCCACGCTCCAGGTGGTCGAAATGACCGAGAGTATCCTCACCCGAAGCGCTTCGGAAAACACGAACCGCACGATCGCCATGGACAAGGCGGTCAACAACCCGCCGCCGAAGCCCTGAACCATCTGGCCGGCAATCAGGACCGTCATGTTGGGCGCGAGTGCGGTGATCGCGGCGCCGATGCCGAAAACGAGCGCCGCGAAAATATATGCCGAGCGCTGTTGCAGCGCGGCCATGGCGGGTTCGCCGCAGGCCGCGCCGGTGATGGTGCCGACCATGTACAACATCGATGGCCAGGCGTAAAAGGGCAGCCCGCCGATATCGTCCACGATCCACGGCATGACCGTCGACACCACCAGCATGTTGATGGCGTGCAGCAACACCCCGATATTCAGCAAGGCTGTGTATTTCGCGCGGCCGTCTTGCAGCAACGCCATCCAGCTTGTCGGCGCCGCTGGTTGTGAGATTTCTTCGGGCATCGCGGTAGTTTACGGGATCGCACCGGCCCCGCGTATCAATAAATCGCGAATAGCCTGATGGGCTGTGAACCGCCGGTCTGTTGCGATAAGTTCCCGCCATATGACCTTACTCAGCGTACTTGATCAAATCCCGATTCGGACAGGGGTGTCCCCGTCGGACGCCGTCCAGGAAACCCTTCGTCTCGCCGAAGCAACCGATAAATGGGGTTATCATCGTTATTGGCTTGCGGAACATCATTCCAGCGGCGGGCTTGCCGGATCGACGCCGGAGATCATGATCGGCCAGGTTGCCGCGCGGACCAAGTCCATTCGGGTCGGGTCCGGCGGCGTGATGCTGAGCCATTACAGCTCGCTCAAGGTGGCGGAAAATTTCCGCATGCTGGAAACCTTGTTTCCCGGACGCATCGATCTCGGCATCGGCCGCGCGCCGGGCAGCGATCAGCTCACCTCCATGGCGCTGTCACATGGGCCCGGCGCGCTCGGCATTGAGCATTTTCCCGGCCAGATCCGCGATTTGATGGGATATCTGGACGGAACATTACCTGAAGAACATCCATTTGCCCGCGTTCAGGCCATGCCGAGCGGGCCGACCAATCCCGAATTGTGGTTGCTTGGCTCTAGCGACCAGAGCGCGGCCTACGCGGCGCATTTCGGCTGCGCGTTTTCGTTTGCCCATTTCATCGTCGCCGAAGGGGGCGAACGGATGGTGCATGCCTATCGCGAACATTTTCAGCCGTCGGACACATTGGCGCAATCATTGGCCAGCATCGGCATTTTCGTGATTTGCGCCGATACCGAAAAAGAAGCGAAGCGTCTGTCCAAATGCCGTGATCTGTGGATGTTGCGCTTGTCGCGCGGAGAAACCGCTCCGGTCCCGACGATCGAGGAGGCGGAGAGCTACCCTTATACCGACCGGGAATTGGCGGTTGTCCAGTTCAACAGCAAGCGAACCATTGCCGGCGATCCGGAGCAAACCCGTATAGCGATCGAGGAACTTGGACGACGGTATGGGGTCGATGAATTTGTCGTGGTGACCATTTGCCACGATTTCGAGGCGCGCCTGCGGTCCTATGAATTACTGGCCCGGGAATTCGGCTTTCTGTCTTAAGCCGGATCAGTCGAGCCGCAGCGGCGCGGCGCGGATCGTTTTCCCGATTGATCTGGTGAGCAGCGGGATGATCCGACGCGCCGTCGAAAATTCGTCCTGCCCGTCCAAATCGAGTCTTGCCTGGCCCTGCCAAACGCACTGTCCGTTCGATTTGTCGTGAATTTCGATCGCCACGTGGAGCTCGTCGAGACCGCGCGAGAGGATGGCATCCTTGCGCCCGCCGATTACGCTGTCCTTGCGGTTGGACCACAAATTCATGCGGAACTTTGTGCGCTCAGCATTGCGGTTGCCCCGGCTGAATTCGCCCAGATCGCGGCCTTTGTATCGGGCGCTTTCGCGCAATGTTTCGACGTGCAGGCTGACTTTGAAAGGCGCGTTGGCGGTGATCAGCGTTCGGCCGGCAATCAAGGCCTTGATCAGCGCGTTTTTGAGGCGGCGCGATTGCCGGCTGTCATCCTGGGCATCCACCTCGACCCACAATGGCGACGGTAATTTCCCGCAGGCAAATGCCGTCAGCGATCCCGGCTGCGCGGTGGCGGCGTGGGAAGGCATTGCGATCGCCAAAAGAGCGGCGCTGAGCAAAATTGTAACAAATTGGCGGATCATTACAGTGTCCCGAATAAGTTAATCCCGGATCCGTCTTTTGAGATAGACGATTTCCCGGGCCGGCGAAAGGGTTTCTGTTAACCTTTCGTCAATTTGGTCTTTACATTGCGCCAGCATGGCGTCGTGAGGGTCAAAGAATCTTTAAACATTGCCGCCTAGATTACGGCGCTGTTTTATTTGAGGCTGGTCATGGCCGATACGGCTCGCGACTTTGGAAATGTGAAAGACCGGATTCAGGATCCCGACCCCGCCGTGCGTCGGGCGATCGCGGCGGCGGCCAATCCCCATACCCCGCGTCAGGCCGACACGATCCTCGCAAAGGACACCGATTACGGCGTGGGTTGCGAGTTGGCCCGAAAAATCGTCGGGACCGGCCTTGGCGACGACGAACGAAGCGAACTCTGGCGCGTGGGGTTCACGATCCTTGAGACCCTGGCGACTGATTCCATGGTTCGGGTTCGCAAAGTCCTCGCCGAAGCATTGAAGGACTGGGCGGGCGCGCCGCGGTCTATCGTCACCGAACTGGCGCGGGATCCGGAACCGGAGGTTGCCGGTCCGGTCATCGAATGTTCGCCGGTACTTACAGACGATGATCTGGCCGATATTGCAAAAGAAAATGCGCACGGCTGGGTTGTCGAGGCCGCCTCACACCGCGCGGAAATTGGACCGCGCCGAAAAAGTCGAGGAATGGCGCGCGCCTTTGGTTCGGCGGCCCGCTCTTTCCGGGAAAGCGGTCCTGTCGCTGGCCCGTTTCGTTCCCAGTCCGCTCTTGTCGATTCTGAAAGGGCGCGGCAGTCTCGACCCGGCGACGGCGGTGCAACTCAACGAAATCGCGGAAATCCGGACCAAATCGGGTTCAGGGGCAACGCCGGCCGCCGGCGCAAAGAGTCCGCCCGGTGATTGGGGCGGCGCGGACGACCGGGCGTTGCGGCTTTTTCAGGCCGGCAGGCTCAATGACGCAGCGGTTGAATTGGCGCTCGATTCCCGCGAGATAATTTCGTCATCGCCGCCCTCGCGCTCAGATCCCAAGTCGCCCAAGTGACGGTTGAGCGCATCATCAAGACCCAAAGCGCCAGTCTGGTGATCGCGATCTGCTGGAAAGGCGGTTTTACGATGCGGTTTGCCCTCGATATCCAAAAACGTCCCGCGCAAATTCAACCCGCGAAACTGATCAATGCCCGGGACGGATTCGATTATCCCTTTACCGAGGATGAAATGAACGAGCAGATCCGCATGCTGAACACCTGATCGGCAATTCGGGAAAAATTCTTTCCTTTTACGGTCGTCCGACGTAGATACTTCCCAATGTCCAACCCTCCTGATTATCCATACGACGCGCTTGAATATGGCGACACCCTTGAAGTGGCCCCCGGGGTCCACTGGGTTCGCATGCCGTTGCCGTTTCAGCTCAATCACATCAATCTCTGGCTACTGGAAGACGGCGACGGCTGGACAGTGGTCGATACCGGTTTCAATACCGACGACATACGGGATCACTGGCGGGCGATATTCGATCGTCTGCTCGCCGGCAAACCGATCCGCCGCACCATCATCACCCATTTCCATCCCGATCATCTTGGCCTCGCCGGCTGGTTCGAGGCCGAATACGGCGCGGAAATGTGGATGAGCTACGCGGAGTTTCTGCAAGCCCACCTGGCCTGGACCCAAAGCGTCACCCATGATGTGGACGGCTGGATGGAATTCTTCGTGCAAAACGGGCTCGATCCGGCGGTCACCGACCGCTATAAGGCGGAACGTCCCGATTTCGGGCGCGGGACGACAAAAATTCCTATTACCGTCAAGCGTATCTGCGACGACGATGTTATCGAAATCGGCGGCCACAATTGGCGGGCGATCACCAGCGGAGGCCATTCCGCCGAACATGTCTCGCTTTATTGCGAATCGCTCAATCTATTGATATCGGGCGATCAGGTTCTGCCGCGCATCACCACAAATGTCAGCGTCTGGTACACCGAACCCGACGGCGACCCGTTGCGCCAATTCATCAACAGCTTCGACCGTTTCCGGCCGCTGCCCGAAGACGTGCTGGTGCTGCCGTCCCACGACCGTCCGTTTCGGGGCCTGCATGACCGTCTCGACGGGCTGGTCGAACATCACGACGAACGCCTCGACGCGGCCGCCGCCCATTGTAAGACCCCGCGCACCGGCATGGATTTGTTGCCGGTGCTGTTCAAGCGCAAGCTGGATGATCATCAGATTGCCTTTGCCATGGGCGAGGCATTGGCTCATTTGAACTATCTGGTCACCGCCGGCCGATTGCGCAAATTTCGCAATGATTCCGGCCAGGTCGTCTTTCAGCAGAAAGTGCTCTAGGAAGCGCCCGACGCCTCGCGCAGACGCAATGCGCGCCGGTCGATCTTCAGCAAGGTGGTGCGGGGCAGGTCGTCGGTATAGACAATTTCACGCGGAACTTTGTAGCCGCCGATACCTTGGACGCTTGATTTCAGTTCCTCGGTCAATGCGTCGGACGGCTCATGACCGGGCCGCAGGACCACGAAGGCCTTGGGGACGATCAACCCGTCCGTGTCTTCAAACGAAATGACCGCGGCTTCCAACACGGCGTCATGATCGGTGATCTCCGCCTCAACCTCGATCGGCGACACCCATAGCCCCTTGACCTTGAAAACATCGTCGCTGCGGCCGGAAAACCAGAAGAACCCATCTTCGTCGAAATACATCCGGTCGCCGGTTCGCGTCCATTGGCGCGCGCGTCCTGACTGGCGGTGGAATTGAAATATCGGTGATTGATACGGGTATTGGGGTCGCCAAGTCCGATCTTGAAACCGTCATGGCGCCTTTTGGTCAGGTTGAAAGCACTCTGACGCGCAAATTTGCCGGAACCGGGCTTGGATTGCCATTGACCCGCTCGCTTGTCGATCTGCATGGCGGAAGTCTGGTTGTTCAAAGCAAGCAGGGCATGGGGACCAAGGTCACGATCAAGCCTCCAGCCGGAGATTCCCCAACAGCCCGTTAGGGCAAATCGACCAAAACGATTTCGCATTCGTCCTCGGCGCGAATGACGATCTGGTCTTCATCGGTGATGGCGACGCCGTCGCGTTCCTTGGCCGGCGCGCCGTTCACCGTAATGTTTCCCCGCGCCGGCACCAAATAGGCGCGCCTGTCCGCGCCCAATTGATGGGTTGCGGTATAACCCCGGCCCATCGTCGCGCACAGCAGCGCCGCGTCCTGATGAATGCGTAACGCGCCATCATCGCCGGCCCGGCCAGATGCCAGCACCGTCAATTCTCCGGCCCCGGTATCGATCGGGAATTGCCGCGCGTCCCAACCGGGCGCGATGCCCAGCTCGGCGGGTTCGATCCAGATCTGAAACAGGGTTGTCGGTTTATCGTCCTCCAGGTTGAATTCGGAATGAATGATTCCGGTTCCGGCCCACATGACCTGAATATCGCCCGCCTCGGTGCGGCCCTTGTTGCCCAGACTGTCTTCGTGCGAAATCGCGCCACGCCGCACATAGGTGATGATTTCCATGTCGCGGTGGGGATGCATGGGAAAACCCGTCCCCGGTTGGATTATATCGTCATTCCACACCCGCAATGGTCCGAATCCCATGCGGTCCGGATCGTAATATTCGGCGAAGCTGAAATGGAAGCGCGATTCCAGCCAATCCCGCTTGTGGTGTCCCAATTTGTTCACTGCCCGAATGTCGATCATTGGCGATCCCCTCTCGCAAAAGGTGGAAATCGATCATAGACGGCCCGCGCCATCTTGTCCGTAAAACCCATAAACCGGCGGATTGCTGCCATGTCACGGGCGTCACTTTAAGTTTACCCCTTGTGATTCACGCTGAGCCATCCAAGGAGCGCAATCTGCCGACAACAAGAACGAGGTACAGCGCAATGACGCGCCAGATCGATAACCTTCGCGTCCTCGGCTTCGGTGGCCTCATCGCCGCCATTATGCCTATTATTGTCCTGTTTTCGCCCGCCGCTTGGACCCAGTCCAGGGATCCGGTGCAGCTGGAACACCCCAAAATCCCAAATGCCGCGACTTTGACCGGCCCGCGCGCCGAAGCAATTTATCAGGCCGTCCGCGGGCAGTTACGCAAAAGCTATCTGCAGGCCGGCGACCCGGTCGCCGAAGCGTATCAGACCTGGCGGCGGTTCAACCGGACGCCCAATCATGGCGAACGGTTTGTCAATCATTACGGCAACCCGGAAGCCACCGGCTATGCCAAGTTCGAAAATCTGAGCCCGCTGCCTGACGGCGCGATCGTTATCAAGGACAGTTTCACCATCACCCACAATGGCAATTTAACAAGCGGGCCCTTTTTCATGATGGAAAAAATGCCGATCGGCTTTCCGTCGGCGGCCGGGACCTGGCGCTTCATGATGTTGCGCGGCGATGGGACATTGGTCGGAATTACAGGTGGCGTCGGCGCCAAGAATGTTCGCTTTTGTGCCGAGTGCCACAAGAACGCCGGTGCGAAACACGATTATCTCTTTTTCATGCCGCGGGAAGCGCGTCCAACTCCTTAACGCCCCTCGGTCCGCCACGCCAGCATCAGCGCGCCAAAGCCGAGCAACAGCACCAGGAGCCCCGGCAGCACGGCGGCTTCGGAAACGCTGACCACCCGGTAATCCTTGTTCGATACCAGCCCGAACCAGCCCGGTCCCGACGTAGCGCGCCCGGCGCGGACCCGGCGTAGACGGGGTATGCCGTCGCTGATCCAGCGGATGCCGCCGCCAGTCGCTTTCGTCACGCCAGCCAGAATTTTCTCCGTGGCGCGCATGTCGGCGAATTCCAGCGGGTTGAGGTGCCCGACCGCGGCGAGCGCGTTATGAACGCCGTCGCTGATCCGATAGATGCCGATTTCCCGCGCCGGAACGCTGCCCTTGGCGCGGCCGCCCACGCGGTCCGTCAAGGAAATGGTCTGTTCCTTGCCCGACGGCGAGGTCACCTTGACCGGCGTCCGGTTGGGTTCGACGCTCCGCCGTATTATCATGAGATCCTTGCCGTCGAGATAAGCCCTGAGGTCGTTCTCCTCCAGATCCGGTTCCTTCATCAGCCAGTGGGACAGCCGGCGCAGCAGTTCCGAATGGGGGCCGCCGGTCTCAAATCCGCGCGCCCACAGCCAGATCTGGTCGCTGAGCAACTGCGCGACCCGGCCCTTGCCGACGCGGTCGAGGATCAGCAACGGGCGATTTCCGATACCCCGCATCAGGGAATGGCCGCGCCGCTTGGTTGCTTCGATCTGCCGGAACCAGCGGCCCCATCGCGGCGTCTCGTCGTCGGCGCCCGCGAGGTCGGCGGTGACCGGGTGGCGTCCGCCGGTCTCGGTCAGGCGCGGCTTGAGGCCCCGCTCGAACACCCGTCCGGTCGGCGCACCGGGCAGAATTTTGCGCAACGGCGTGCGGTACAGGCTCATGCCGGTCGCAAAGCCGGGGCCAGAGGCCTCCAGCACCGCGCCGCCGTCCTTAACGTATTCGGCGATGTTGTCGAGATAGAGCGCCGGCAACACGCCGCGCCTTTTGTAGCGGTCAAATATGATCAGATCGAACTCGGCCAGCTTGACCTCGAACAATTCCCTGATCGGAAACGCGATCAACGACAGCTCGCGGACCGGGGTGGCGTCCTGTTTTCCCGGCGGCCGCAGGATCGTGAAGTGGACCAGATCGACCGAAGGATCCGCCTTCAGCAGATTGCGCCACACCCGTTCCCCCGGGTGGGGCTCGCCGGACACCAGCAGAACCCGCAGCCTTTCGCGCACGCCGTTGACCTGAACCACGCCGCGGTTATTGGCGGTGGTCAACTCGCCCGCAACCGGCACGGCTTCAATTTGAATGATATTGGAGCCGGAATGATCGATCTCGATCGGAATAGTGAAGGATTGCCCGATCGGGACAGTAAGGCTGTATTCCGTGCCACCATCCTTGCTAAACCGCGCCCGGGCGGCGCGTTGGGCCGTTCCGGTGTCCGTGATCTTGATGCGAAGCGGCGCTTTTTTGCCGACTAGCGCGAAGCTCGGCACATGTTCGATGGTCAATCTGCGATCGCGCACATCGCGCCGGCCGGTCAGCAACACATGTAAAGGCCCGGTGTGAACGCTCGGTTTTCCGCTCTTCGGGACGTCGTGCGCCTGCCCGTCGGTAATCACCAGCGTGCCCGCGATGCGGTTGCGCGGCACGTTTTCCAGCGCCCGGGCGATGGCGTCGAAAAGCCGCGTTCCATCGACCGGCCCATCGCTGAATTTTATCGTATCGCCGGCGCGCACGACGCGGAGTTCAATGCCGTCGACGGCGCCGAGCTTCTGGCGCAGATGATCGAGCGCCATCGCCGACTGGGTCGGTCTTTTGCCGATGTTTTGGCTTGGAGATTCGTCGACCACCACGGTGACGATATCGGACCTGGCTTCCCGCTTTTCCTCGACCAGGACTGGATTCGCCAGCGCCAGCCAGATCACAGCCAGGGAAAGCACCCGACACGCCAGGCCGCGGGCGCGGCGGATGACGCCGAACGCCAGCACCAGTAGTCCGATGGCCGCCAAGGATCCCAGAATCTCCCAGGGGAACAAGGGGGCGAAATCGATGCTGAGCATGGCCATGATTTTATTGCCCAAGCCGTTCGATGATCGCCGGGACATGGACCTGATCGGTCTTGTAATTCCCGGTCAGGGCGTACATCACCCAGTTGATGCCGAAGCGGACAGCGGTCTCGCGCTGCATGTCACCGCCGGGCACGACGGCGAACATGGCCGCGCCGAAATCGTCGACCGCCCAGGCGCCGGCCCAATCATTGGCGCCGATCATCACCGACGACACGCCATCATTATGGCGTCCACCGCGGCGTTCGACCCACAACGCGCCGCCCGCCCAGCGTCCTGGAAAGCGCGACAACAGATAAAATGCCTTGGTGATGACGTGATCGCGCGGCGCCGGGATCAGCGACGGTATATCAAGACCGCGCAGCAACATGCGCAGGCGCTGGCTCGCCAACCCGCCCTGGCCGAATGAATTGGTCGAAAAATTGCCGCGCTCGCGCGTGTCGAACAGAATCGTGCCGCCCTTTTTCAGATACTGATTCAGTTTCTCCGTGGCGGCGTCCGACAGCGGCGGTTGGCGCGGCGAAACCGCCCAGTAAAGCAGCGGCAGAAACGCCATCTCGTCGGCCTCGATATCGATGCCCAATGGTTCGCCGGGTTCGACCGAGGTGCGTTTGCGCAAGACCCGGCTGAGCCCCACCATGCCGGCCCGGCTGACCGAATCGACGCGCGCATCGCCGGTCAGTACATAAGCCAGCCGGGTCAGCTGGGTCGCGAATATCGCAGTGGCGTCGGGCCCGGTCGGCCGCGGCTTGACGCCCTGCGCGAACGGTTGTCCGGATGCCAGCAAAACCATGCAGGCGATCATCGCGGTCGTGGCACCGCCCCGCATCCTCGGCAACGCCAGCAGCCCGCGCAGCACATATGCGAGGACGATATCGGCGATCAGCAGCGCCAGCGCGGCCAACAGAAGCCATCGCTTGAAATCGATTGCCGTATCCGATCCGTAGGGCAGGATTTCGATGCCGGTGGGGAGTTCCCCGAGGGTTGTCAAGCGGGTGATTCCGGCCGACAGGTTCAACGCGCGCCGCGCCGTGTCGTGGCCATAAAATCCGGGTGGACTTTTCGGTCCGGCGCGCGCATCGGCGAATTTCCCGCCGGAAATCGGCGCCACGCCGACGGGCGCCGGACCGAGCTTGCCGAATCCATCCAGCGTTTCAACCGGCGGCAGCGCGGCCGCCGCATCATCCGCGACCACGCCCTGGCTGAGATCGACAATACGCCGAAGCATGTTCAGGAACAGGCCGGAAAGCGGCAGGTTCGACCATTCCGTGTTGGCGGTCGTGTGGACCAGGATCAACCATCCCTGGCCGCGCTTTTCCGCAGTGACCAGAGGCGTGCCGTCGCTCAAACGCGCCCAGGTCTTGCCGTTGAGATCGATCGACGGCTCGGCCAGCACCTGGCGGCGGATGCGGACATCGTCCGTCACCGGGAGACCCGAAAACGGGCTTGAGTCGGCGAACGACGCCAACCGCGCCGGCCGCGACCAGGACATGGCGCCGCCGAGCGCCCGGCCGCCGCTGCGCAGCCGTACCGGGATCAACCCGCTGGCGGTCCGCGCGAGCTTGGGCCCCGCGAACCGGACCACGACCCCGCCCTTCGCGATCCAGTCGGTTAATCGCTCGGTCTGGTTGCCGCTCAGCTTTCCGATATCGGCCAGCACCATCACGGCGATTTCATGTTTCAGCAATTCGGCAATGGTGGCGCGGCGGACGTCGCTGAACGGTTTCAGCGCGCGTTCGAGATAATAGAGCGAGCTCAGCAGCGGCTGTTCCGTCTCCGACGCCTCGCCGGACGCCAGCCCGACGGGCCGTCGGCGCCAGCGTTCATCCAGGAGGAAGGCGGCGCCGGCGGTGGCTGCGCCTTCGATTTCGATACGGGTGGCCGTGTTACGCTGTTCGCCGGGAAGTTTGAGCCGCGCCGTTGCGCGTGATGCGCCGTCCTTGAAACGGACTTCCTCCCGCGTCACCAGCCGGCCGTCGATTGCCGTGGCGCGGAGCCAGATTTTACTTTCGCCGCGCACGCCGGCGCGCAGCACGGGGACAATCAATGCGCCGGATTCGGATTCCGGCGGTAGGATCATCTTGCCGGTCGCGTCGCCGGGCGGCGTGAAAACCTGCACGGCGCCGAGCGATTGCAGCCGCGATGCCAGCGCGTCCGCGGAGTTGCGGCCAGAACCACCGGGCGCTTGACCGACTTCCTGACCCAACCCGTTGGAAATCCACGCGATATGCGCCGATCCCTCGACGGAGAGGATCTCCAGCGCCTTCAAGGCGGCGAGCCGATCGACCGGCCACGGGCGGGGCGTCAGATTTCGGATCAAGGCCCTTGCGTCGGCGGCGCGCAGCAGTCGGGATATGGCAATTGGCTCGTCCGCGGCGCGGCGCGCGGCGCTGAGAATGCGGATCGGGCGCTGGTCGCGTTCGGCCCGGTCGACCTGGGCGTCCAGGGCGCCGCGCCGCGCCGGCCAGTCGGCGGCGGATGCCCAGCCATCGTCGACCACGATGATCAGCGGTCCGCTGCCATGCAGCGCCGCGCCAGGCCGCCACATGGGATGGGACAGGGCGAGGATAATCAAAAGCGCCAGAAACATGCGCAGTAGAATCAGCCAGAGTGGCGTTCTGGCCGGGGTTTCCTCTTGCGGCTTCAGCGCCAGCAGCAGGC
>JAYZAW010000211.1:0-9194 GCA_036339495.1 Pseudomonadota bacterium
CCTTTCATGCCGAACCCGCCGCCGACGTCGCCGGCAACGACACGTAATTGGGTCTCCGGAATATCGAAAACCGTTTCGGAGAGAATTTCGCGGACCCGGTGCGGGTTTTGCGCGCTGGTCCGGAGCGTATAGCGGTCATCGACCGGGTCATAGTCGCCAAGCGCCCCGCGCGGCTCGATGGGGTTGGCCGACAAGCGGTTGTTGACGACGGAAATCTCGACCACATGAGCCGCCGACGCCATCACCGCCTCGACAGCCTTTGCATCGCCGACCTCATGCCGGAAGCTGACATTTCCAGCCGCGTCATCCCAGAGCGCGGCTGCGTCCACCGTCACGGCCGCATCCACCGTGGCCGCGGCCGGCAGGATTTCATATGTCGCATCGACAAGCTCGGCGGCGTCCTTCGCGGCCTCGATGGTCTCGGCGATCACGAGCGCCACCGGATCGCCGACATACCGAACCCGGTCCGCGGCCAGCAGCGGACGCATCGGCCAGACCGCATCGGGGCCGCCGAACCCGGGCGGCAAGGCGCGGATGCCGAGGCCGCCGAGCCCATCTTCATGGGCATCAGCGGCGGTCAGCACGGCCAGCACGCCGGCGGCCGGTTGCGCGGCAGAGATGTCGACCGACCGCACATTCGCATGCGCGTGGGGCGACCGGACGACGACGGCATGCGCCGACCCGTGCGCGGCAATGTCGTCGACATACCGGCCGCTCCCGGTGATGAACCGTTTGTCTTCGCGCCGGGGAACCGGCTGCCCCATGCCAGGCCGTATCATGTAATAACTTTCTATCGAATATTACGGTAGGACTTCGGACGCCTCATAGCGCCGCCAGGCGCTCATCTGCACGGCCGACGTCAGGCAGTGCACCACCACCGGCCGGGTCTTGACTGCAAAAGCTCTGGCGATGCCGTCGGCCACGTCGGATTCTTCCCGAATGGTGATGGCCTCGGCCCCGAACGATCGCGCCCAGGCGGCGAAGTCGGGGTTGGTCAGCCGGGTGCCGTCCATGAACGGGCGTTCCGGGTAGCGCATGTAGGAATGCATGCCGATGGTGCCATACATGGAATTGTCGGAAATGATCATGATCGGGTTGACGCCGTATTGCAGCGCCGTGGCGATCTCATTGCCGGTCATCAGTGCACCGCCGTCGCCGACAAAGACGACCACCTGGGTTCCGGGCCGGCGCAGTCCGGCGGCCACCGCCATCGGCATGCCCGACCCCATGGCGCCGACCACGGACGCCAGGAACATCTGTTTCTGCCCGAACCCGATATAGCGGTGGATAAAGCTGGCGAAATTGCCGGCGTCGGTGGTCACCGTGGCGTCGGGCGCAAGATGCTTGTCGACCTCGCACACCACGGCGGCAAAATTGACGCCGTCGTCGGTCGGCTCCCATTCCTTGGCCAGCAGGGAGCGATGAATTTCATGCAGCCCGTCGACCCAGCCCCGGCGCTTGTCCGCCTCCGCCGGCGCGCCGCACCGCAGCAGCCCGCGCATGACCTCGGCCGGGCTCGCCGGGATGCCGAGTTCGGGCCGCCACACCCGGCCGACTTCGTACGCGTCGGGCCAGACATGGACCAGCGGCAATTGCGGCTCGGGCGCGGTCGGGAAGCTATAGGATTGGCTCACCGGGTCGGTCAGCCGTTCGCCCAAGGCGATCATCAGATCGGCGCGTTTCATCTCGGCGATATGGGCCGGCGGAACCCGGATGCCCATGTAGCCGCCATAGTTGGGATGGGTCGCGTCGAACAGCTGCGGCCGGCGGTGGGTCGGGCAGATCGGCACAACCCATTCCTCGGAAAATCTTACCAGATCGGCAAACACGGACTCGTCGTGCACCGCGTCGGCCAACAGCGCGCCGCCGACCAATATCAAGGGACGTTCGGCTGCGGCCAGCATGTCGGCCAACCGATCCAAATCCTGCCCGCGCGGCGCGGCCGCAACCCGCGCGCGGGGCTGGTCCGGCTCGCCGTCGGTTTGCTGGTCGAAGATATCTTCCGGAAGGACCACCGCGACGGGTCCGGGCGTGCCGCTTTCGGCTGTATGGAAGGCGCGCGCGATGGCCTCGGTCGCCTGATCCGGATCGATGATTTCGATCACCTGCTTGGTGATGTCTGACAGCAGCACGGAATAGTTCTGGTCCTGCAGCGCCTGGCGTCCGACATCGCGGCGCTCCACATGGCCGATCAGCATGACCATGGGCGTCGCGTCGTGATGCGCCGAATGCAGCGCCACCATGCCGTTGGCGAGGCCCGGCCCGCGCGACACCATGCAGACACCGGCGCGGTCGCGCAGCCTTCCGTCCGCCGCCGCCATGAACCCCGCCCCGGCTTCGTGGCGGCAGACGATCAATTGCATGGAATTGCGTTCGATCAGCGCGCTGGTCAGCCCGACATAGCTTTCGCCGGGCACGCAGAAAATTCGGTCGATATCGTGCGCTTCAAGGCTCTCCGCCATCTGGCGGGCGACAGTCTTGCTCATGGATTGATTTCTCCTAGCCGGACCGACCGGTCGGCACGACGGCGTCTCGTTCAAACAGATACAACAGTGTGCGCAGAGCTTCCCCGCGCGCGGAAGCAAGATCGGGGTCCCGTTCGATGATTAGCCGGGCGTCGTCGCGCGCCGCCGCCAGCAGATTGCCATGGGCGGCAATATCAGCGATGCGGAATTCCGGCAGTCCGGACTGGCGCGTGCCGAGCAACTCACCGGCGCCGCGCAGCCGCAGATCCTCCTCGGCGATACGGAAGCCGTCATCGGTTTCGCGCATCACCTTGATCCGCGCCCGCGCCGTTTCGCCGAGCGGCTGGGCATAGAGCAACAGACACGACGAGGCGCGCGTCCCGCGTCCGACCCGGCCACGCAGCTGATGCAGCTGCGACAGTCCGAACCGTTCGGCGTGTTCGATCACCATCACGGTGGCTTCGGGCACATCGACACCGACCTCGATCACTGTGGTGGCGACAAGAATATCCAACGCCCCCGACGCAAAACGCGCCATGACCTCGTCCTTTTCCTTGCCTTTCATACGGCCATGCACCAGTCCGACCCGATCGCCGAACCGCTGCGCCAGCGCCGCCTGACGGCTGGTCGCCGCCGCCATGTCGGAAATTTCCGAATCCTCGACCAGCGGGCAAACCCAATAGATCCGCCCTCCGTCGGCGATGGCGCGGCGCAACCCGCCGGCGACGTCCTCGAGCCGTTCCAGCGGCAGGGCGCGGGTATCGATCGGCTGCCGCCCCGGCGGTTTGTCGATCAGCCGCGACACATCGAGATCGCCATAGGCGGTCAGCATCAGCGTGCGCGGGATCGGCGTCGCCGTCATCACCAGCATGTCGATGGTTTCACCCTTGCCGGTCAGCGACAGGCGCTGATGCACGCCGAAGCGGTGCTGTTCGTCGATCACGGCGAGCGCCAGATCGTGAAACGCCACGTCTTCCTGGAACAGCGCATGGGTGCCGATGGCGATGGAGATCTCGCCCGACCCGAACCCATCCAGAATGGCCTGGCGCGACTTGCCCTTGTCGCGGCCGGTAAGAATTTCGGCGCGCACGCCGACCGCCTCGGCCAGCGGCTGGATGGTGGCGAGATGCTGGCGCGCGAGAATTTCGGTCGGCGCCATGATGGCCGCCTGCGCGCCGCATTCCACCGCATTGAGCAACGCCAGAAACGCGACCACCGTCTTGCCGCTGCCCACATCGCCTTGCAGCAGCCGCAGCATGCGCGACGACGAGCCCATGTCGGCGATGATCTCGCCCAGCGCTTCCCACTGGGAGCCGGTCAAATCATAAGGCAGCGCGGCAATCGCCTCGTCGCGCAGGCGACCATCGCCGTCGATCACGCGGCCCGGCATGCGGCGCTGGCGCAGCCGCACCAACAACAACGCCAACTGATTTGCGAGCAATTCGTCATAGGCCAGCCGCGCGCGCGCCGGCGTCAGGACCGAAAGATCGTCTTCCGAGCCCGGCGCATGGGCGCCGGCAAGCGCGTCGCGCCAGCCGGGCCAGTCCTGGCGCGCCAGCCAGGCCGGGTCGTTCCATTCGGCGAGGTCGGGCGCCAGCTTTATCGCCGCCGTGATCGCGCGGCCGAGTGGTTTCGGCGTCAACCCCGCGGTCAGCGGATAGACCGGATCGACGGTCTGAAGCTCGGCGATATTTTCGAGTTTTCCGATGTGGTCGGGATGGGTCATCTGGGCGACGCCGTCATAATGCTCGATCTTGCCGCTGACCACCCGCGTTTCGCCGACCGGCAGTTGCTTTGCCAGATAATCCGGTTTGGCGTGGAAAAACACCAGATTCATCGGCCCGGTATCGTCGGAACACAATACCCGATAGGGCATGCGCCGGTTGTGCGCCGGCTGATGGGCCAGGATCTGGATCGTGATGGTGGCGATGGCGCCGTCCGGCGCGTCGGCGATCTTGGGCGCGAAGCGGCGGTCGATCAGCCCGCTGGGCAGATGCCACAGCAAATCCACGATCTGCGGCCCGGCCAGCTTTTCCACCAGCTTGCCCGTGCGCGGCCCGATGCCGGGCAGTTTTATGACCGGGGCGAAGAGTGGGTATAAAATTTCTGGGCGCATGGCTGGGTAATTTGTTCTTTAGGCTGACAGGAAGCGGTGGAAGTTTTATATCCTACCCGGACAATGAGTAAAAATCTCAATCAGCAACGCAAACGCATCCTGTTTCGCGCCCACCGGCGCGGCACCAAGGAAAGCGACATGGTGATCGGCGGCTTCGCCAAGGCGTATGTGGAAGATCTGACGGCGGCCCAGCTGGACCGGTTTGAAGCGCTTCTGGAACGCAATGACCCCGATGTGTTGGGCTGGGTCATCGGGATAGCGACCCCGCCGGAGGAGTTCGATACGGACGTTCTTGATATGATAAAAAACTTTAAATACGAATTGTAATTCATTGAAACAAATAAATAATATACTATTGTCTTCCGGTCGAATACTGCTGTCCGGCGTACCGGAAGGGTTCGACGCACGAATTTTGGCGGAGATTGGCGCGGGGCCCGATGGCGGAAATTCCAAGGCCGTTCTGCATGTCGCGCGGGATGATGCGCGGCTGGCGCGGCTGGCCGGCGAAATTGCGTTTTTCGCGCCGGAGCTGGACATCCTGCGTTTTCCGGCCTGGGATTGCCTGCCCTATGACCGGGTTTCGCCTAATGCGGAAGTCGCCAGTGAGCGGGTCGAATGCCTGACGCGTTTGGCGGAACAGACCGAGACGCCGGTCACCGGACGGATTGTCCTGACCACCATCAACGCCCTGCTGCAGCGGGTACCCTCGCCCGAGGCGTTCGCCGGTGCGACATTCATCGCCGGGCCGGGCGACCGCATCGATCTCGATGACCTGACAAAATTCCTGACCCGCAACGGCTATGGCCGCGCCGGCACGGTGCGCGAACCTGGCGAATACGCCATTCGCGGCGGCATCGTCGATATTTTCCCGCCCGGCACGGAAGAACCCCTGCGGCTCGATTTGTTCGGTGATGAAATCGAGGGCATAAGAGCGTTCGACCCGGCCACCCAGCGCACCATCGAGGAACGGCCGCGCGCGGTGCTGAAACCGGTCAGTGAAGTGTTCCTCGACGAAGCCTCGATCAGCCGGTTTCGGGCCGGGTACCGCGAGGCCTTCGGGTCAGTCGGCGACGACGAGCTCTATCGCGGCGTTTCCGAAGGCCGCAAACAGATCGGCATAGAACATTGGCTCCCGTTGTTTCACGAAACCCTGGCCACATTGTTCGATTATCTGCCCGACGCGACGGTCACGTTGGATCATCAGGCCGAAGCGGCGCGCGACGCGCGGCTTGAGACCATCAATGATTATTACGATGCGCGGCGGAGCTTTCTTGAGGCCAGCAAGGGCGCCAAGCGCGACGAAAATGCGCCGCCGCCCTACCGCCCGCTGCCCAGCGACAGGCTGTATCTCGACGCGGCCGAATGGGACCAGGGTCTGGCGGACCGGTCGGCGGCTGATTTCTCGCCGTTTTCGGCTCCGGACACGGCGGAACACGGCGTTTACAAATCGATCCTCGATCTCGGCGGCAGGCGTGTGCCGGATTTCTCCGCCGCCCACGTCAAAAAGCACGACCCGGCCGATGGCGAAGACAATGTCTTCGACCTGGTGCACCAATATATCAAATCCGAGCAGGACAATGGCCGTCGCGTGATCATCGCCGGCTTCACCAACGGGTCGCGCGAACGGCTGCGCCAGCTGTTGCACGATCACGGAACCCCGGATCTGGTCACGATGGAAAGCTGGAACGAAATCGAAGCCCTGCCGCCCAATGCGGTCGCGGTAACGGTGCTCGGCGTCGAACATGGGTTCGTCACCGGTGACGCCGCCATCATCGGCGAACAGGATATTCTCGGCGACCGTTTGATCCGCCCGGCGTCGAAACGCCGCAAGGCGGAAAACTTTATCGCCGATGCGACCGAATTGACGCCGGGCGATTTCGTGGTCCATCTCGAACACGGCATCGGGCGCTATGAAGGGCTCGAGACGCTCGATATCAGCGGCGCGCCCCATGATTGCCTGCGGCTGACCTATGCGGGCGACGACCGGCTCTACGTGCCGGTGGAAAACGTCGAGGTGCTGTCGCGTTACGGCTCCGGCGATGGCGGCGCGCAGCTCGACCGGCTCGGCGGCGCGGCCTGGCAGGCGCGCCGGTCCAGGCTCAAGAAGCAACTCCTTGAAATGGCCGGGGAGCTAATCGAGATCGCGGCCCGGCGCGCGCTTCAGCCGGCCCCGAAAATCCCCCTGCCCGCCGGGCTCTACGAGGAATTCTGCGCCCGGTTCCCCTATAACGAAACCGACGACCAGCGCAACGCCATCGTCGACACGGTGACCGATCTGGAATCGGGTCATCCCATGGACCGGCTGGTCTGTGGCGATGTCGGGTTCGGCAAAACCGAGATTGTGCTGCGCGCCGCCTTCAACACGGTGATGGCGGGCGGACAGGTCGCGATCGTCGTGCCCACCACGCTTTTATGCCGCCAGCATTACGCGACCTTCGAGGAACGGTTCGCCGGCACGTCGGTGCGTATCGAGCAATTGTCCCGCATGGTGACGCCCAAGGACGCCGCCGCGACCCGGGAAGCGATGACCCGGGGCGATGTGAATATCGTGATCGGGACCCACGCCTTGCTCGGCAAGGGGATCAAATTTTCCAATCTGATGCTGCTGGTGATCGATGAAGAACAGCATTTCGGCGTGACCCACAAGGAACGGCTGAAACAGCTGCGCAGCGACGTTCACGTGCTGACCCTGACCGCGACGCCGATTCCGCGCACGCTGCAAATGGCGCTGACCGGGGTCAAGGACATGAGCATGATCGCGACCCCGCCGGTCGACCGGCTGGCGGTGCGCACGTTCGTCCTGCCGTTCGATCCGGTGATGGTGCGCGAGGCGATCATGCGCGAACATTTCCGCGGCGGGCAGATTTTTTATGTCTGCCCCCGGGTGCAGCATCTCGATGATATTTCCGAACGGCTTACCACCCTGGTTCCCGAGATCAGGATTGGCATCGCCCATGGCAGGATGCCGAAGAATGCGCTGGAAGACGTCATGAACGCGTTTTACGACGGCAAGATCGATCTGCTGCTGTCGACCCAGATCATCGAATCCGGGCTCGACATTCCGAACGCCAATACCATGGTCATTCACCGCGCCGACATGTTCGGCCTGTCCCAGCTATACCAGCTGCGCGGCCGGGTCGGCCGGTCCAAGCTGCGCGCCTATTGCTATCTGACCCTCCCACCGGGCCGGGCATTGACCGCATCGGCGACCAAGCGGCTCGAAGTCATGCAGACGCTGGATACGCTGGGCGCGGGGTTCACGCTGGCGAGCCACGATCTCGATATTCGGGGCGCGGGCAATCTGCTGGGCGACGAACAATCCGGCCATATCCGCGAAGTCGGCGTCGAGCTGTATCAGCAGATGCTCGAGGAAGCCGTGGCCCAGGCGCGCGGCGCCGCGCCCCAATCGGAAAACGGCTGGGCGCCACAAATCAATATCGGCATGCCGGTCCTGATCCCCGAAGCCTATGTCACCGACCTCGATCTCCGTCTCGGGCTGTATCGCCGGATCGCCGCCCTGGAAAGCCAGAGCGAGATCGAATCCTTCGCGGCCGAGATGATCGACCGGTTCGGACCGTTGCCGGACGAGGTCGAAAACCTGCTGCGCATCGTCGCCATCAAACGGCTGTGCCGCGCGGCTGGCGTGGAAAAACTAGACGCAGGGCCCAAGGGCGCGGTAATCAGTTTCCGGGAAAACGACTTCGCCAACCCGGCCGGGCTGATCGCCTTCATACAGGATGATATCGGACGCACCAAGTTGCGCCCCGATCACCGTCTGGTCTATCGCCGCGACTGGCTTAAAGCCGGAGAACGGCTCAACGGCGCGCAACGCCTGCTCAACAAGCTCGCCGACATCGCGGCTTAGAAAGGCGAAACCATGGACGATCTGTATTTCGAGGATTTCCATGTCGGTCAGACATTCGAGAGCGGCGCGATGACACTGTCCGAACACGACATCATCGAATTCGGAAAAATATATGCTGATCTGCCCTATCACACCGACCCGGAAGCGGCGAAAAATTCCATGTGGGGCGGGCTGGTGGCGCCGGGATACCAGACGGCGTCGCTGACCTTCGGACTGTTCGTCAAGACCGGCGTGTTGGCGGCCTGCGGCCTGGGGTCGCCGGGCATCGACAAGCTGCGCTGGCTGAAACCGGTACTGGCCGGCGATACGCTGAGGGTGATCGCGGAAATTGTCGAAATTTCTCCGGCTAAAACCGAAAAGGGCCGCGACGCGATCCGGATGAGCTACCGGACCATCAATCAGAAAGACGAACCGGTGCTGACGCTGACCAGCCTGCATTTCGTAAAACGCCGTCCCACATGGTATTGATCGGAGAATCCGTGCAACACAGATCCAAAGTAAGCCAAAAATAGGGAGTAAATCATGACTCACAGAATATCCATCCGCCTCGCCGCCGGGTCGGGCCCGACATTCGGCGTCGACGATCTTTCCTGCGCCGCGGCCACCACATTGGGGTGCTGGGCGGATGAAGGGCTCGACGTCGCCTGGACCCCGGTCCATGGCGGAGTCGCGGCCGCCAATGCCGTCATCGCGGGCGATGTCGATGTCGGCTATGGCGGGCTCGGACCGGCGATATCCGCGCGCGCCA
>JAYZAW010000212.1:0-10205 GCA_036339495.1 Pseudomonadota bacterium
GTCTATGAAGACGTGGTGCACGGCTTTGACAATCACACCCGCCCGGCCCGCTATCACAGCCAAGCCACCAGGACAGCCCGGAACAGAACGCTGATCTTTTTGCGCGATCAATTCGGCTGAGCCCGGCGCCGTTCACTATTCCCACGCCAATTCGTTTTGTTCGCGCCAAGCTTGCAACAAAAATATACACGCGCTACCGTTTAAGGGGAACTGGAAGAACGCACCTATCGGAAGAATGGTCATGGGGTTGAAGGTCATCGGAACCGGCTTCGGGCGTACTGGAACAAATTCGCTTAAAGTGACGTTGGAACATCTCGGCCTCGGTCCGTGTCATCACATGTATGAACTGCGCGACAATCCTGACCTGATGCCCTTTTGGCAGGCGGTTGCGCGGGGCGCACGGCCTGACTGGGACAAGGCGTTCCCCGGCTATTCATCATCAGTCGATTGGCCGTCAGTCTCTTATTGGCGTAAAATCACGGCGTATTACGGCGATGCAAAAATCATTCATTTGCAACGACCGGACGATGCCTGGATCAAGAGCCTTCACGCGACGATTTATCCCACCTTACGGGATATCGAGTCCGTAGAGCCGGGCCATCATCGCGACTTATTGGATTTCTGCAGGGAGTTGATCTGGGATCAGGGTTTTGGTGGGCGGATGGGCGATGTCGATTATGCGCTGTCAATCTACCGGACGCACAACGCCGAAATCCGCGCCGCCTTCACGCCGGACCGAATGTTGATTTTTGAAGCCTCTGACGGATGGCAGCCGCTCTGCCGATTCCTCGACGTCGCGGTCCCAGACATTCCGTTTCCGCACGTCAACCGAAGCCAGGAGTTTCAAGAAGGCCAAGAAGACGCCTCGAAATGGGAAAAACCAACTTAGATCAACCCAGGCCGCGTTCTTCGAGCCAGGCGCCGCAGGCCGTGACCGCCTCGGCCATCAATTCCGGCTGGTCCTTGTAATAGTGATTGGCGCCCTGGATGGTGATGCTGGTCTTGTCGGCGCTGGCCGCCGCCTGGTGGATCAGCCGCGTGTGGCTGGCCGGGGCTGCGTCATCGGCGCTGTTGATCACGCTGAGGAACGGCACACTGATACCCCTTGCGCCCTCCGGACCGTCGGCGCGGGATTCGTCATAAGACCATTGCGATAGCCAGCTGCGCAGCGTGCAAAATCGCGCCAGCCCGACCGGCCCCACATTGACCGTGCGCGGTTCGCCGAGAAAACACCATTTCGGACGGCGGTCATTGGGGTCGACCGCCGGGTCGAGCCAGCGCGGGTCGGCCATGGTGCGGTGAACCACGAAACCGCGCTCCATCTCGCCGTCATCGCGCGCGCGAAGCTCATCGAGCGTGTCATGCACCCAGGACGTAATGCGCCGGTTGCGCGCGACCTGCGCCGCCCGGTAGCGGTCGAGAAACGCGGCGTCGTAGGGCGGCTGGTTGGGATTGTCGGGATCATAAAGATCGAGCGCCAGCTCACGATCGTCGGGGCGGTCCTCAATCAGCACCGACGGGTCCATCCATTCGGTCAGGGTCTTGGCGCGGCTGATATGGGCGGCGATAAACATGGCGGCGTCCGCCGGGGTCAAACCGGCCGCCGTGAGATCAACCGGATCGCTCGCCGGCGTATGGGTGATGGTCGGATTTTCGGCCTGGGACTGATAGAACAGGGACAGCGATCCGCCGCCCGACCACCCCACCAGCGTGACGTTTTTATAGCCGAGTTCTGCCTTGGCAAAACGGATATGGGCGCCCATGTCGAGCGCCACCTTTTCCATGATCAGGGCGGAATCATTCTTGGCGTAGCGGCTGGCGCAGCACAGCACATGGTGACCGGCGCGCGCCAAACCGGCCGGCATCGGCATCAAATTCAAGGTCGATGACGGGTGCATGAACAGCAACACGCCGTCGGATGCGCGGCCGCGCGGCTTCAGAAGCTGGCCTTCCAGATAGACCACGCCCTGGCTGCCGGCAAATCCATAGGTTTCGGAGAATCCGGGGGCCTCCTCGAATTGCACGATCAGCGGCAAACGATCGAATTCATATGGCGCGTCGGTCATGATGTTCTCCCTGTCCCTATAAGGATTTCTAACGCGGAATTACGGGCAATTCAAAGAGTGCATGGCGGCAGGGCCTCGGCAAGGTTATAAGAATGCGCAAGGGGGAGACTTCAATGGCGAATTTACGGCTTTCGCTGGCCTGCGGGCCCTATGACCGCACCCAGGCGCTGATCGACGAAACAATCCGGCCGGAAGGGATTGACCTCAACTATATCGCGGTGCAGCCGGCGGAGATTTTCTGGCGTCAGCTGCAATATAATGAATTCGATGTCTGCGAGATGTCGCTGTCCAATTACAACATGCTGGCGAGCCGGCCCGACTGCCCCACTATCGCGATCCCGGTTTTCCCATCGCGGGTGTTCCGCCACGGTTATTTTTTCATCAATACCGAAAAGGGCATTGAAAAGCCGGAGGACCTGGCCGGCAAGCGCGGCGGGGTGCCGGAATATTCGATGACGGCGGCGGTCTATATGCGCGGGCTTCTGCAGCATGAATACGGCGTCAAACCGGACCAGATCGATTGGGTCCAGGGCCGCGCCGACCGGGTCAATCTGAAACTACCGCCGGAAATCCGCCTGACCCAGGCGCCCCAGGGCGCGGAGCTCGGCGATCTGCTGGAGCGCGGCGAGATCGATTTCCTGATGACCGCCAATAATCCGCTGGCGTTTCGGCGCGGCTCGCCCAAGGTGGCGCGGCTGCTACCAAATTACATGGAGCTGGAAAAGGATCATTTCAGACGCACCGGGATTTACCCGATCATGCATACGGTCGTGATCCGGCGCGATATTTATGATCGGGATCCGTGGGTCGCACTGTCGCTCTACAAGGCGTTTTGCGCCGCGAAACAGCGCTGTTACGCCATGTTGAGCGAAGCCGGTTCGCCCAAGGCGTCGTTTGCCTGGCTGCAGCCGATGATCGAGGAAGAGAAATCCATCATCGGCGAGGACTGGTACCCCTACGGTATCGAACAAAACCGGGAAACCATCGGCGCGCTATTGCAATATTCCCATGAACACGGGCTGACGGAAAACCGGCTTGAGATTGAAGATCTGTTCGCGCCAAGCACCTTGCGCGACATCCCGCTGGCCGAAGGCCAGCATATTTAAGACGGTCAGATCGGCGGCAGAATCGCGCCGCCGACGAAATCGGAGTTGATTTCGGGACCGATTCCGGCCCAGACCTCCACATGCAGCATGGTCATGCCGGCGCCGAACGGCACGATGAAGGTAATTGGCTTCTCGGGATATTTGGCGACCGCGGATTACGGTAACGACATGGCGACAGCCGCCAAGCCGGTTAACGATAAACATGTGCGTTTCATGATGTCCCCCTCTGATTTTTGCAAAGATTATTTGTCGCAAAATTTATGGGACAGAACGTTACAGCCAACCCCAAGATGCAGGCAAGCTTTTCAAATTTCGTCGATCAGTTCCTTCCGCCCGATCGGGTCTTGATATTCAGCAGCGCGGAATTACCGTCCTCGATCACCTGAAAGGCGCGTTCGAGCGCCGCCGGCAATTCCGCCGGGTCTTCGATCGCTTCTCCATGGCCGCCGGTCGCTTCGATGGTTTTTTCGAAAGCGGGCGACGGACCCAACTCCACCAGCGGCATTTGATTGGATTTTACCGCCCGCCCGCCTGGATACATGCCCATAGTCGCATTGCGCACGGCGAACCATTCGGCATTATTGGACACCAGCGTGAGCGTCGGAAGATTTTCGGCCCGGCCCACGAAATGCGCCGCCGTGGGGACGCAAAACATATACGACCCGTCGCCCACGGCCGCGATCACCTGACGATCCGGTGCGGCGAGCTTGGCGCCGAGCGCTTCGCCGAGGCCCCGGCCAAGTCCACCGGCGCCGCCGCCCGCCAGGTACGAAACCGGCTTGTTCATTTCGACAAGGTCCATCCGCAATCCCAACTCATTGCAGATGATTGCGTCTTCGTCCTTGATTTGGTTCAGGCAATGGGCGGTCCAGGCAGGGTGAATGGGGCTCATGTCGCGCGCTTCGGCGACCTGCTTCGCGCGCCGATCATCAATTGCGGCGCGCCTTTCCCCGATGCGCTTTCGCCTTGCATCGACCACGGCCTGCTTGTTTTTCAGCTTGCCGGCAAGCGCTTCGCGCAGCAGCGGCACCGCGAGGCTTGGTTTTCCGACAACCGAGATATCCGCCCTGTGGCTGCGGAACGGAAGATACTGAAAGGTCGGATCTTCGGCGATTTGTACGATCGTGGCGTCCGCGGACGGCTCGCCAAATCGGGGAACCCACGGCACCGCGCCATCCAGGACGACAATCACGTCGGCGTCTTTCACCGCGCCGCCCTGCGGGCCGCCGAGATTCATCCGATGGCCTGATGGCATGGAACCGCCGGAAATTTCCGTTACCGCGATAGCATGTTCGTCGGCGATCTCGGACAATGCCGCGAAGCCGGCGGCACTGTGAAAGGTACCCCCCGAAACGATTAACGGGTATTCCGCTCCGGCGATCGCGTCGGCGACCCGCTCGATCGCCTCGGCCGACGGCGCGGCGGGCAGTGCGCCGGGATTTCGGACGCCGCCCGGACCGGGCTCAACGGCCGCGCCGCCAAGAACCTCTCGCGGCAAGGTCAGATAGACAGGCCCCCTTGGGCCGGTCATGGCGATATCGAGCGCGCGCGAAACAACGGACTCGACCGGCTGGCCGGTGCGCAATTCGTAATCCCATTTCACATATTCACGGGTCATGCCGCCCTGATCGAAGGCTTCCTGGCACCAGTGAATGGAAATATTCCGCGACCCGGGATCGCCGCTTTCCGTCAGCGGCGTGCGCCCGGCCGCCAGCAACAGCGGCACGTTATCGCGCGCCGCATTCATCAACCCGCACAAGGCGTTGGCGGTGCCGACAGTCACATGAACCATGACGCCGGCCATCTTGCCGGCGACCTTGTAATATCCCTGGGCCATGGACATAGCGACATTTTCATGGGGCACGGTGACGAATTGTGGAATATCGGCTCCGGAATCGTTGGCTTGCACCAGGGCTTCAATAATCGGCGCGAAATCGGTGCCGGCATTGGCGAAGACATAGTCCACCCCGTGAGTCTTTAATGCGCAGAGATATGCCTCAGCGGTCGTCCGCGTGGTTGCGCCTTGTCCGATGATCCCGTCATCCATTGCCGTCGTCTCCAATATGTTTTGAGCGAAACGCCCGTTTCACTGGTTTAATTCGACCTATTATAAGAAGATGTCGGCGCACTGACGAAATATATTTTAGGACAAACGGATGAGATTGATTTCCTATCGCCATAAAGGAGAGGCGGGCGTCGGTGTGATGGTTGACGATACCGGGTTCGTCGCGCTGAACAATGCCGCGCCGGATCTGCCGCGCAGTTTGCGTGAAATCCTGAGCTGGGATGGTTGGGCGGCGTGGATAGAAGAAGCAGTCGAGGGCAAACCCGCCGATCTCGGCATTGATGACGTGGTACTCGAACCCGTCATTCCCGAGCCTCAGGCGATCTGGGCCCTGGCGCTGAACTTCAAAATGCATATCGAGGAAACCGGGCTCACCACCTCTACGGAACATCCGCAGATATTTCTGCGCATGCCGTGCAGCCAGGTCGGGCATCTGCAGAACATGGAATGCCCGCGCGGCGAAATTTCCGGCATGTATGATTATGAGGGCGAACTCGCGGTGATCATCGGCGCGGGCGGCCGATATATCCCCAAACAGGACGCCTTGGGCAAGGTCGCGGGTTATGCCTGCTACAACGAAGGCTCGGTGCGGGAGTTCCAGCGCCATAACAGGCAATTCGGCCTCGGCAAGAACTTCGAGAATTCCGGCGCGCTCGGACCCTGGATGATGACGGCGGACGAATTCGGCAATCCGGCCAACCAGACAGTGATCACACGGCTCAACGGCGTCGAAAAACAGAAAAGCGGACTGGACGACATGCTGTTCCCGGTCGAACAGGTGATCCAATATTTGTCCACCGGCTACAGCCTGCGGCCCGGCGATGTCATCGTCATGGGAACGCCTGGGGCGCTGAAACCGGGTCCGGATTACGTCGCCGGACCCAACGAGTCAGACAGAATACCGGGCCGCACCCACATGAAGCCCGGCGACACGGTCGAGGTTGAAATTACCGGGCTGGGCGTTTTGAAGAACCCGATCACGCAAAGCGCGTGACATTGTTTCAGGCGCGCGATTCGGGCGCCCGCGCGCTGGGGTCGTAGCGATCGACGCCGTACATCGTCCATTCGGCGAAGGATTCATGATCCAGCGGCCATTCGCGGGGGGTCCAGTCGTCGGTGATGTAATCCGTGTCCCAGTCATATTCGGCCGCGCCGCCGCAGGGATTGTGGAAATACCAGAAATAGGATGACGAGATCGGATGCCGTCCGGGCCCGATACGGGTTTTCCAGCCCTGGTCGGTCATATGCAATCCGCCGCCGAACAATTCATGAATTGTGCCGACCTGGAATGCGGCATGGTGAAAGCCCAGCTTCTTTCCATCGCCCTTGAGAAAGAACAGATTGTGGTGGGCGTGATTGCCGTTGCAGCGCAGGAAGACTGAATCGCCCGGATAGCGGTCGGTCAATTGAAACTGCAACCGGTCGCGATAGAATTCCTCCGCCTCTTCGAGCTTGGGCCCGAAAAACACTACATGCTCCATGAGTTGAGGTTTGGCCCGGTCATGGATTTTGGCGCGCCGGTTGAATCGCGTGATCGCGCCGGGTTCGTTATATTCCTGTTCCGAAGGCGAAATTTTACGCGTGATGGATTGGCGGAACGCCATCGGGTAACCGTTCGGGTCCATCACCCTGACTACATCGTCATCGACCCGCAGACTGTTGATATCCCACAGCGCGTCGGCGATTTCCTTCAGATCGTCCGCCGTTTCGACGCCCCAGGTAATCTCGCGCGCCGTCGATCCCTCGACGATAGCGGGCGGCAGGTCATCCGCGTCCTTGGGCCGGATCACCACCCGGCTCTTTTCCGCCGTCTCGAAGACCAGCCTGTCATCCATCTCCTCGGTCAGATCGAGACCAAAATCGGTCCAGAAACGCCACGCGGCATTCATGTCTTCGACGCCATAGGTAATCCATTCCGGGGCCAGGATTTTCATCGACGGTTCCTCCAGCAGGTCAGCGTTTCGTTGTGTCAGGGCCAGGCAGCATTCTTCGGGAAGGGGATCCTCGTTCCACACTGGGTCGAATTTCGAGATACTCGGACTAATTTAGTTGGTGGCCGTCTGTTCATAGTCACGCATTGCAATGCAGTTATCCGGTGGCAGGCTAAGTGTCACGCGTTGGCCGGCTTGAACGTTGGCGGGCGGACTGAGCTGCACCTGTACCGACTGCCCTCCAATATCGACCGAGCAGTCAATGATATTGCCTAGGAAGTTGAGGTGACCCACCGTTCCTTCGACGACGTTGTCGTCCCCCACCCCATTTGCCCCCACAGTGATGCTTTCTGGTCTGATGACAACCAGTACCTCATCGCCCGATTTGAAGTCGTCGGTAATCCGTGATTTAAGCTGCCCGATCGTGGTTTCGACTGTAATCAGCCCATCCGCATTGCGCTCCCCGACCGAAACACCCCCCTTGAAAATGTTTGATTTACCGATGAAATCCGCGACAAAAGTATGGGTCGGCTTGCCGTAAATCTCCGCCGGCGTGCCTTCCTGGACGATGACACCGTCATGCATCACCCCGATGCGATCGGACATGGTCAATGCTTCGATCTGTTCGTGCGTCACGAAAAGCGTGGTGAGATTAAATGCCTTGACCAGATCCCGCAATTCCGAGCGCATTTCGTCACGCAGCTTGGCATCAAGGTTGCTCAGCGGCTCATCCAACAGCAAAACTTTGGGTTCGCTGACCAGCGCGCGCGCCAAGGCAAGACGCTGTTGCTGCCCGCCGCTCAGGAATGGCGCCGGCCGGTCGGCAAGCGCGTTTAGCTGGACCTGTGAAAGCGACCGCATCACCCGCTCGCGGATTTCACTACGCGACGGGCGGGATTTCATCTGGCGCAGCGGAAAGGCGACGTTTTCGAACACCGACATATGCGGCCAGATCGCATAAGATTGAAAGACCATTCCGATATCGCGATTGAACGGTTCGGTCCACAGACCATCACCGGACGAATAGACCAAATCATCGCCGACCTCGATGGTTCCGGAATCGGGCTCTTCCAGCCCGGCGACGCAGCGGAGCGTCGTGGTTTTTCCGCACCCAGACGGGCCAAGCAGCGTATAGAACTGGCCGGTTTCTATTTCCAGCGAGACGCCGCGCACGGCATGATGTTCGGTATTGGCCGAGCGATATGTCATGTTGAGGTTCTTGATCCGTATCATCTCTGTAATTCCTAATTATCGACAACCTGGATCTTGCGGGCGACGTACCAGTAAAGGCCGACCAGCGGTGCGAAACACAACAGGATGATCACTGTGAGCGCCGCCGATTTACCAAGCCCGCCGCTTTCCCACAAATCCCAGACCACTACCGCCACGGTGGTATTGTTGCTGCCGGCGAGGATGGCGGGCAGGGTGAGCTCGCGGTAGCTCAGCAGCGCGACCCAGAGCCAGACATACATCATCGCCGGCTTCAGGATCGGATACAGCACCGAGCGCAGTACGCTGCCGGTATTGGCGCCTGACACATAGGCCGCTTCCTCAAGCTCCGGATGGACCTGGATAAGGGCGCTATTGAGCACGCGTGTGCCGTAGCTGATGCGCACCAGCACCAGCACAAACAAGACGATCCAGATGGTGCCGTAGATCGGCAGAAACTTCTGCAGTACGAACAGCGACAGCAGCATGGCGCCGATGGCAAAGATGATGTTAGGCACCGCATGCGGCAGGAAGGCGAAGAAATCGAATAGCCCGCGCCAGCGGTATTTCGAACGCAGCACCATCCAGGAAAATGCCAGACTGAACAATATTGTCAGAGTTGGCGTCAGGATCACCAGAATCATTGTGTTCTCGGCGCTCTCCATCACCGTGCGCCATGGCAAGATCCGGTAATTCTCCAGCGACAAATGTTTGATCGCCTCTAGGGACGGTTGCCGGAAAAAGCGCAGGAACGACGACCACAACAGGGACAGGATCGGCACGAGCTGACCCAACACCAGATAGAGCGCGAGGAAACCCCAGGCGAGCCACACCTTCCCTCGGAGTTTGACCAGCCGCGGCCGGTAGCTCTTACCGGTAACGACCTGGTAACGCGCGGCGTTTTTCTGAATCGTCCGGTACCACATGCTGAGCAGGACCGCGATCGGGATCATCACCGCGCTCAGTGCCGCCGCCAGCCCGTACTGGGGAAGACTCGCCGGCGGGTTGACGTAGAGATAGAGCTGGGTGCTGAAGGTATAGATACGATTTGACCAGCCGATGATCGCCGGCACGTCGAACGCCGCGAAACCAATAATGAAGGTATAGAGAATGGCCGCCAGAATGCCGGGCCAGACCAGCGGTATGGTGACATGGACCAGTGTCTTGCGGGTATTGGCGCCACTTGTATAGGAGGCTTCCTCGAGGCTGGGATCCATCGCGCGCAGGACGGCCGCGGTCATGACGAAGGTCAACGGCGTGAGATTCAGCCCTTCGACCCAGCCCATGCCAAGAATAGTGGCGATGTCCATTGGGGATTCGGACAAGCCGAACAGCTTCATCATCCAGACATTCAACACGCCGATCCGATGATGGAGCATGAACATCCAACCCATCGCCACGGAGAAGCCCGGGATCAGTAACCCGATGGTCATGAAGGTGAATAGCACCGTCTTGCCGGGTAGATCGGTGCGTTCGACGAGCCACGCCGCCGGGATGCCGAACCCGCAGGCGAAGATGATGGAGACCACGGAAAACCGGACCGTGTTCCAGAGCACCAGATAGGTGTCCGAGTCGAAAAACACGCTGCGATATTGCGACAGCGTGAGTTCGCGGTCTTCGTCGCCGGGCAGCCCTTCGAAGAAGCCCATCCACACGATTGTGGCGACCAGAACGACAATCAGGGCGCAGCCGAACAAGACTGTCGCCAGCATGACGTGCGGCCAGACGTCTCGCTCCTTTTCCCGGTATCCTGTGGAGGAAACGGCTTTGCCGGGCTGCGCCTTGTTCATCTGCATGCGTATTTGCCGTGTCGCGCGGTGGCGGCTCC
>JAYZAW010000213.1:0-4847 GCA_036339495.1 Pseudomonadota bacterium
TGGGTCCGCATGCGCAGCGCGTTGACGTCGTCGACCGCGCCGTGCAGTTCGTCATTGTCGTCGATCACGGCGGTGCCGTACCAGGTGGTATCGGTTTCCGTCATCGATAACGGTTGCAGCACCTGGATGTGATTGCCGAGAATTAGCAGATTGGGAAACACGTTAATATTGACCGGTTCCGACGACGCCAAATCGAGCACCCGGTCGGCCTTGTTGCCGAGCCGTTCCCGCAGCGCGGCTTCGTAATTCTCCATGCCAGGATGGGGGCCTTCGATCGCCCACAGCGCGCCCGGATGGTTTTTTTCGATATTGGGCCGCTTGTCCTTGAAGTGGTGGCCGTTGCCGAGATATTGCACATACATGGGCGCGTCGTCGGGCTTGTCCTTGTAATAGGCCATTCCTTTGTCTTCAGCAGATTCATCTTCGGCCACCAGGCGGTTTTCCATGGCCAGCAGCGAGCGGTGGGAAAATACCACGTGGTAGCCATCCGCCGAATTGTCATAGGCGAGCTTCCAGTTACCCTTGAATTTCAGCCTGTTGGCTTCGCATAGCGCGATTTTTCCGCCCGGATGCCGGTCGAGCCATTCATCGATCGGCTTGCGCACCGCGCCGAGAAAATCTTCCAGCGCCGGGGCGTCCTCATTCAGCGTGCCGAAGATGAACCCGCGATAGGATTGCACGCGCGGCAGCTGAGCGAGGTTGAACTTGTCGTCGCTGAAATCATCGGCGTAACCATCCGGCCAGGGCACGCCGTTCAGCTTGCCGGAATTCAGATAGCTCCAACCGTGATAAGGGCATTGAAACGCCTTGGCCGAACCTTGTTCCCGGCGGCAGATTGTCGCGCCCCGGTGGGTGCAGCGATTGAACAGGGCGCGGATTCGCCCGCCTGAATCCCGGTTCACGATAATGCGGCGCAAACCGAGCCGCGAGGTTACGAAATCATCCTTATCCGGGATCTGGCTTTCATGGGCGAGATAGACCCAGACCGCGCCGAAAATGTTGCGCATTTCATTCCGGAATATCTCCGCATCCGTATAGAGCCGGCGATGGACCCGGTCCTCGAAGATCAGCTCATCGAAATTGATTGTCATTGCCGGACTTTATCCCCGAAATCAAAAGGCGTCGAAATATTCGTCCTGTTCCCATTGGGTCACGCCGTCGACATCGTTCGGGTATTTCTCATCTGTCACAAACTGGCGGTAGCGGTCGAGCTCGGCGCGTTTCAGATTGGTGAAATAATCCATGAACAAACCACCGAATTGTTCGCGGAACATGGCGCTGTCGGCGGCCGCGTCGACGGCGTCGGCCAGGCTGGCCGGCAGCCTGGGACGATCGGCCGCATAGGGGTCGTCGTCCGCCGGCCAGGGTGTTGCGTTCCGGTCGACACCGTCCAGCCCGGCGGCGATCTGCGAGGCGATAAACAGATACGGGTTCGCCGCCGGCTCGCCAACCCGGTTTTCCAGCCTGGTGGCGTTGTCGTCAATCCCGCCAAGCAGACGGATCATCACGCCGCGATGGTCATGACCCCATGTGGCGCGGTCGGGCGCCAGCGAATTCGGCTGGAACCGGCGATAGCCGTTGACCGTCGGCGTCGAAAACGCGGTTGCGGGCACGGCATGGTTCAGCAGCCCGGCGAGATAGGCGTCGCCCAAATCGGAAAGATGCCGGTCGGCGCTGTCGGGCACGCAGAGATTCAAACCCGAATCGCGCTCGACCAGGGATTGATGCAGATGCCAACCGCTGGAGAAAAAACCGGGAAAAGCCGGGCGGCACATAAAGCTGGCGAGATAACCAAGCCGGCGGCAGACCTGGCGCGTGGCGGTGCGGAACAGAACGTAATCGTCGGCCGCCTGCTGTGCGGATTGGGCCTCGAACGTGCATTCCAGCTGGCCTGGCCCATATTCGTTTTCGACCGAGCGCAGCTTGAGCCCGATCTGATTATAGGTATGGACCAGCTCGCTCAGCACCGGCTGCATCAAATCCAGATTGGTCTCCGAATGATATGAATAGCCCGGCTCAACCGGCGCGGTGGCGATCGGCGACCCGCGCCGGCCGGGATTGGCGACGTGTTCGTCGTCCAACCGATCATCGGTGATGCGGGTCAGATACCATTCGACTTCAAGCCCGACGACCAGATCCATGCCCTTCGCGTGCAGACGACCGATCTGGCGGCGCAGCAGATGGCGGCTGGAAAAATGAAACGGCGTTCCGTCGCTGAAATATTCGTCGCATAAAACCCAGCCGACCCCCGGCGTCCAGGGAAGCGTGCGGAACGTGGTTGGGTCCGGCACGATGGTGAGATCGGGCGAGCCGGTCATTTCATCCAGCCCCATGCCGCCGCCGCGGACAAAGGATTTGAATACCCGACCGCCCGATGCATCAAGCGTAAACGTCGCCACGTTGATATTGTAACCGTCGGACAGCGCCGACATGAATGCCGGAACCGAAACCGCCTTGGCGCGGGCGCAGCCATGGCTATCGGACCAGGCCAGACGGATCAGCTGAATTCCGTCGGACTCGATCCGCCGGCTGATCTCGCCCACGCTTGCGGCCTGTGCATTGCTCCAAAGCCCGTGCCGTTCGATAAACCCGCTGCTCATGTTGAAATGCTCTCCCTTGCGTGGAGACAGAATAGCTCGTGTTGGCGAACCCGGATAGATGGCCGTCTTTACGGCGCTTGGCCGCGTGGTATAAACTAGCCACCATGCCCAAATCATTGACGATGCGGCAAATCGAAAATTACCGGCGCGACGGATTTGTATCGCCGGTTCCCATGCTCACCGCAAGTGAAACGGCGGAATACCGCCACGAGCTCGAAGCGGTCGAAACGTCCATGGGCGGAGAATTGATCGGCGCGCCGCGCACCAAGTTTTACCTGCGCTTTCCCTGGGCCCATCGTTTGGCGACCCATCCCAAAATCCTGGATGCGGTCGGGGATCTGATCGGCCCGGACATCCTGCTCTATCACAACATTGCCTGGCTGAAAGACCCGGGCGATGACAGCTATGTCAGCTGGCATCAGGACAATACCTATTTCGGCCATGCGCCCTGCGACGTACTGACGGTGTGGATCGCGCTGTCGCCGGCGACGGCGGAAAGCGGCTGCATGCGGATTTTGCCGGGCACCCACAAGCTGGGCCAATTGCCGTTGACCACCCCGGACGCAAGCGAAGGCAACATGCTGTCGAGCGGCCAGACAGTTGATTTCGAAGCCGCAACGATCAATCCCGTGTGCATGGCGCTGGCGGCGGGCGAGGCGTCGATTCACCATGCCTTTGCAATTCATGGCTCGCACCCAAACCGCGCGAATGACCGGCGGCTTGGGATCACCTTTATCTATCACCCACCGGGATTACGTCAGCTTGGGAAAGTCCGCACCAGCGCCATGCTGGTCCGGGGCGAGGACCGTTTCGGCAATTTCGAAACTGAACGGCCGCCAACGGCGGCCGATGACCCCGCGACCATCTCACGCCACGAACATTCGGTCGGGCTCTATCGCGACAAGGTACGGGAGCTGGGAAATTTGACCGTAACCCGGTTTGATTGACCCAAGCCGCCGCGCCATGGGTAAACTAAATTTAATTCCTATCCAATAGATTGAAATGGCGCCGAATCCGGCGCTTTTTAGAGCATTTCGCGCGACGCCCCCATAACCGTTCAACCGCCCCCGCGCCGGGTCCCAAGTATGACGCGTAATTTGGCATGAAACCCGCTCAACCTAGTGACCGTTCATCCAGCGGCGATGATCATGGGGACATAGGGCACTATCCCGATGATGTTATTGCAACGGTTGGGCAGTTTGCCGGCCCCCCGCCCCAATTGCCCGGCATCCGCTATGTCTCGGGACTGGATCAGCCATTCGGTCTGGTCGCGTTGCTTCCTGGCTGCGATCCGATCCCGACGCTCTTCACGGAAGTCACCATTACCTGGCCGTGGTCGATTCGCGCCATTCTGGCCGACGCCGTCAGTTTCGTAACCTCCATCTTTCGCGATTCGCCGACCAATTCCCAACGGTTCGTCGCTGACGCGCTGTAAGCTCGTGCCGTAAAACGGGTGACCTCACCGCTCTCCTCGGATAAAACGGGCGCAGGAAGCAGGAGATGACGATGGCGGATATGGATGCGGGAATGGCGGCGGCCGAACGCGGCGATTACGCGGCGGCGCTGGAACAGTTCCGCCCCCTGGCGGAAGACGGAAATATCGATGCACAATATAATCTCGGGTTGATGTTCAATTACGGTTTGGGCGTGGAACAGGATCATGGCGAGGCGGCGCGCTGGTATCGCCAATCCGCCGACCAGGGCAACGTCGACGCCCAGATTAATCTCGGGTCGCTTTATGACGGCGGCAAAGGCGTCGCGCAAGATTTTGGCGCGGCGCGGGACCTTTATGTAAAGGCGGCGGAACAGGGCAATTCGAAAGCACTGTATAACCTGGCCGTCATGCACGACCAGGGACGAAGCGTGCCGCAAAACACCACGGAGGCATTGCGCCTGTGCATGAAATCGGCCGAATTGGGCGTCACCAAGGCGCAGAACTATCTCGGCTACATGTATGACAATGGCCGGGGCATGGACCCCAATTCGGTGCGCGCCCTGATGTGGTATTCCATCGCCGCCGCCACGGCGCAACCAGGGCCGGACAAGGATATTGCGACCCGCAACCGCGACCAAGTGTTCCAGCGCGTGACGCCGGATGAGCTGGATGAGGTCAAGCAATTGACCCGCGACTGGCTGCGCGACCACGGCCATCAAGCCTGACAGGATCATGCCCAATATTCCCGGCCCGACATCCCACAGCTATTTCTCCCAACGCCTGAAGTTGCATTATGTCGACTGGGGCAACTC
>JAYZAW010000214.1:0-3772 GCA_036339495.1 Pseudomonadota bacterium
CCCGCATGACCTCGCCGAAGACGCCCTTCTTGTCGGCGCACAGATTGAATACGCCGTTGCTGATCACCACATCGGCCGACCCGTCCCTGACCGGCATGTCTTCCAGCAGGCCCTCGCGGAATTCGACCTGGCCGAGCTCCATCTGGTCCGCCGTGGCGCGTGACTTGGCCAGCATTTCTTCGGTCATGTCGATGCCGATGACCTGACCGCCCGGCCCGACCAGATCGGCCGCCACGAAGCAATCGAACCCACCGCTGGAGCCCGCATCGACCACCGTTTCGCCCCGGACGATGGGCCGCAGCGAAAACGGGTTGGCCACGCCGGCGAAACTTTCCACCGCCGAGTCGGGCAGAGGGTCAACGATCCGCGCATCATAGCCAAGCTGTTCCGCCAGCGGCCGTCCGGTGTGGAAATGAAACTCGCCATGGGGGTCGACCGCGACCTCCCGGTATTTGTTCTTGACCTCTTCGCGCAGCATTTCTGCATCGACGGCAATGTCTTGTGCGATTTCCGTTGTATCCGCCATTGGAATTATTCCTCCGGGTGTGAATCTCGAGAAAAGTTTAGTGGGTCCGCTTCAGGAAGCAAAAAGAACCAATTGTCCCACTCGGTCATGAATGACACGATCCCGCCGCATCAACAAAGGCTGGAGTAACAAATGGCGTCTGCAAGAAAATGGATTGCGGTAACGGCGACGGATGATTTCCCGGTCGCGCTCGGACCGGTGCGCAAGGCGGTCAAGGGCGTCGCGCCGATGCGGACCGTGAAGCTGCCGTTCAGCCCGTTGAGCCCATCCGAGGAAAAGCTCTTCGCGACCCAGCTTCAGGGCGCGGCGGGCATGCTGCTGCGGCCCGGATACGTGACCCCGTCATTGCTCGACCAGCTGCCCGATCTGCGCGTCGTCGCGGTCCATGGCGCGGGCGTCGATCAGGTCGACGTCGACGCCTGCACCGAGCGCGGGGTGTTGGTGACCAACGCGCCGGGCGCCAATGCGGATGCGGTGACCGAACTGGTGATCGCCTTGATGATCAGCCTGACGCGGCGTTTGCCGGAAAGCGCCGCCCGGGTCCATGCCGAACGGGTCTGGGGCGAGGCGCGCCATACCGGCGGCGAACTTCACGGCAAGACGCTGGGCCTGATCGGGCTCGGGCAGATCGGTGGGCGCGTGGCCGGCGTCGCCAAGGCCATCGGCATGAAGATATCCGCCCATGACCCCGCGCTGTCGGCGGCGGAGATACGCGCCCGGGGCGCGAAACCGTCCAGCATGGATGCCCTGCTGGCGGAGTCCGATTTTATTTCGCTGCACGCGCCGGCGATTCCCGCGACCCATCACATGATCAACCGGCGCGCCATATCGAAAATGAAAAAAGGCGCTTATCTGATCAATGCCGCGCGTGGACCCCTGGTCGATGAGGTGGCGCTGGCGGCCGCGCTGAAAAAGGGCAAGCTGGGCGGCGCGGCGCTCGACGTGCTGGAAGGCGAGCCGCCCGATCCGTCAAGCATCATATTCGATGCGCCCAATATCATTTTGACGCCGCACATGGCGGGCTCGACCCATGAATGCCTGGAAACCATCGCCCGTGTCGCGGCCGAGGACATTGCGCGGGTGCTCCGGGGCAAGCGCCCGAAACATCCAGTCAATAAGCCGGCAAAACGCGTCAGGTGAAGAACCGGTTCTCCGGGCGCGGCAGTCCCATGTTTTCGCGCATGGTCTTGCCTTCATATTCGGTCCGGAATATGCCCCGGCGCTGCAATTCGGGCACCACCCGGTCGACGACATCGTTCAACCCGGCGGGCAGATAGGGGAACATGATTGTGAAGCCGTCGCTGGCTTCGGTCATCAGCCATTCCTCCATCTCGTCGGCGATGGTTTCGGGCGTGCCGACCATGGCGAGTCCGGAATAACCGCCGAGCCGCTGGGCCAGTTGGCGCACGTTCAGGCTCTCATCCCGGGCCAGCCTGATGGTCCGTTCGCGGCCGCTTTTACTGGCATTGCTTTCGGGCAAATTGTCCGGCAGCGGGCCATCCGGATCGAAGCCCGAGGCGTCGCTTCCGAGCGCGATCGACAGGGATGCGATGGCGCTGTCGTAATGCACCAGACTGTCGAGAAGGGCGCGCTTTTCACGGGCTTCCTCGACCGTGTCGCCGACCACCACCAGACAGCCCGGCAGGATTTTCATGTGGTCGCGTGACCGGCCGGCTTTTTCCATGCGGCCTTTTACATCGGCATAAAACTCCCGCCCGACCTCGATGGTTCGCTGGCCGGTAAACACCGCTTCCGCGGTTTCGGCGGCGAGCTGTTTACCGGCTTCCGACGCACCGGCCTGGACGATCACCGGCCAGCCCTGCACCGGGCGCGCGATATTCAACGGTCCGCGCGACGCCAGAAATTCTCCCTTGTGGTCGATGCGGTGCATCTTGTCAAAATCGGTGAAAATGCCGGAATCCACGTCGCGGATGAACGCATCGTCGGCCCAGCTGTCCCACAGTCCCGTCACCACGTCGTAGAATTCCCGCGCGCGCTTATAGCGTTCGCCGTGTTCGAGGTGATCCTCGCGTCCGAAATTCATCGAAGCGTCCGGATTGGAGGTGGTCACGACATTCCAGCCGGCGCGGCCGCCGCTGAGATGATCGAGCGACGAGAACCGCCGCGCCACGTGATAGGGGTCTTCATAGGTGGTCGATCCCGTCGCCACCAGCCCGAGATGCTCTGTCACCACCGATAAGGCCGACAGCAGCGTCATGGGTTCGAACGAGGTCACCGTCGCGCTGCGCTTGAGCGCTTCCGGCGGCATGTTCAGCACGGCGAGATGGTCGGCCATGAAAAAGGCGTCGAATTTGCCGGCTTCAAGCTTCTGGGCGAACCCGCTGAGATGGGCGAAATTGAAATTGGCGTCGGAATAGGCGCCGGGATAGCGCCACGCGCCGGTATGAATGCTGGCGGGGCGCATGAAAGCGCCGAGATGGAGTTGTTTTGCCTGGCTCATGACTGGCTCTTCTTTCTTTTTCGGCGGCCAATTAGTGCATTGAGCCTTTCATACCATCGGCGGGCTTCGCTCACAATTTCGATTTATCGAGGCGGCGCGCACCATTTGGGCGAGATCCGATTTTTTGAAGGGCTTGTTGATCAGTTCGATGCCGTTATCGAGCCGGCCTTGATGGAGCGCGGCGTTTTCGGTGTAGCCCGAGGTGTGCAGAATGGCGACCCCCGGTCGGCTCTGGAGGATTTCCGCCGCCAGTTCCGGCCCGCTAATCCCGCCCGGCAGGACCACATTGCTGAGCAGCAGATTGATACTGGACGAACTGTCCAGCGCCGCGAGAGCGGATTTTGCGTCGGCCGCTTCCAGGATTTCATACCCGAGATCAGACAGCAGGGTTACGGTCAGGGTCCGCACGTCCGGATCGTCTTCCACGACCAGGATTGTTTCACCCCCGGCAACCGGCACATCATCCTGGGCGGTGGAATGGACCGCGTCCTCGTCGATATTCGATCTGGGTAGATACAGATTGACCGTGGTTCCTTCGCCTTCTTCGCTCGCCAGGCGACGCTCAAGATCCGCCAGTTTGTCGATTTCCGGCAATACGAATTTGCTGCTTTTGAGTGACGACGGCAAGAAGACACTCCAAATTGACCAAGCTAAATGGCAGTATACACTAATTCTAAATATATATTAAGAAACAGTAAACTGACCGGGTTTACCATCGATAATTTCGTGATTTAAATCGGCTCGATCGCGTCTCAACAGGCGAATCCGCCGGAGCGTCATCCCGA
>JAYZAW010000215.1:0-6259 GCA_036339495.1 Pseudomonadota bacterium
TGTCGCGTGGAGCGGTATTGGCGGTTACCTGGTGATCAAGCTCTTCAATCTCGGCCCATAGCGTATTTTTCGAGATACCGCAAAAATCCCGGATCATTCCCTGTAGGCATTGCCGCGCGAGAGTCGCCGAAGATTTCGGGCTGAGGTCAACGATCCGGCACGCCTCAATGTAATCTTCTCGCAATGGCTCGGGGATGAAATTGGGTTGCGGTTTCGCTGATGACTCCGGAATCAATCGTCCTTTAAAAATTGAGATTTCATTATCATCGGGTACTACGACACCCTGGTGATTGTAATGACCAGTTCGAACAGCACACCAAAGGGTAATTTTGCCACATTTTGGATTCGCGCATTCGTACGATTGGACGCCAAAAATTAAGTTCCCCTGAGATCCGTGTTTTTGCCCCAGATAATACCAGTTAAAAAACTGCTTTGCCGGAACGACCGTTTGGCCGTGATCACAGTGGGGACATGTCCAGTTAACCGGAGCGCACATCCCGAATTTCTTAGTTGATATCCAGACGGTAATAAATGGTGTCCACCTTCGCGAATCGCAACTAATAGACTTCGCCCCCCAACCGGGGCTCGGGGCGCAACACTGCCTCAAACCGCGCACTCGAAAACGTACGACCTCGACCGAGTTGGCAATACTTTAAGAGTGCAGCTTAAGCCGCCTTCGTCCGCGCGTCCTGAATCGCGCGCCAGACCCGTTCCGGCGTTGCCGGCATGGCGAGGTTGCGGATGCCGAGCGGCGCGAGGGCGTCGTTGATTGCGTTCATCGCCGCCGACAGGCCGCCGACCGTGCCGCATTCGCCGGCGCCCTTGACGCCCAGCGGGTTCGTGGGCGTCGGCACCGGGTGGCTCGCGAGGTCGTACTTAGGCAGATCGTCGGCGCGCGGCATGGCGTAATCCATGAACGAGCCCGATAATAGCTGACCTGAGCCGGGCTCATAGACGATATCTTCCATCAGGGCCTGGCCGAGCGCCTGGGCGATGCCGCCATGGACCTGTCCGGCGACCAGCAGCGGGTTGAGCTCGACGCCGACATCGTGAATGGCGGTGTAATTGACGATCTCGATGACGCCCGTGTCCGGGTCGATTTCGATCTCGCAGACATGGCTGGAATTGGGAATGTTGCGCGTGTCGGGCGACCAGGTCGCGGTCTCGTACAAACCGATTTCGATATCGGGCGGCAGCCTGTCCGGCTGAAAAGCGGTGCGCGCCACGTCGGGAAAGGCGATCGAGCGGTCGGTGCCTGCGACCGTAAAGACGCCGTCGCCGAACTCGATATCGCTATCGGCGGCTTCCAGAAGATGGGCGGCGATGCGCGTGGCCTTGGCGATCACCTTGTCGACCGCGTTGAACACCGCCGTGCCGGCGATGGTGGCGGTGCGTGCGGCCCCGGTGCCGGTGCCCCAGGACAACCGGCTCGTGTCGCCCTCGACAACCTGGATGGTTTCGGCTTCGAGCCCGAGCCGGTCGGAGACGATTTGGGTATAGATGGTCTCGTGGCTCTGTCCGCCGGCGGTGGAGCCGACCAGGACGGTCACGTCACCGCCTGGATCGAAGCGCAGTTCGGCGGTTTCCGGCGACGGCCCGGCGGATGGATCGACCGAGGTGGACAGCCCGATGCCGCGCAGCTTGCCGCGCGCGGCGGCGTCCGATTTGCGCGCCGAAGCCCCGGCGTAGTCGGATTTTTCCAGGCATTTGTCCATCACCGCTTCGAATTCGCCACTGTCATAGGTCTGCCGGATCGGGAGCTTGTAGGGCCTGGCGTCGGCGGGACTGAGATTGCGCCGCCTAATATCGGCCGGGTCGATGCCCATCTCGGCCGCCGCCATGTCGATGATGCGCTCCAGCACATAGGTTCCCGGGGTGCCGCCCGGCGCGCGGTAGTTGGACACGGGAACGGTGTTGGTCAGCACCGCCGCGCCCTGGCCGTAAACGATGGGCGTCGTATAGGGACCGCACATGCCGGTTGCGATGCCGTTGGTCGACAGAAACCCGATCATGGTGATATAGGCGCCGACATTGTTGTTGGAGGCGAGCCGCATGGCGAGAAATTTGCCGTCCGCATCGAGGCCGATTTCCGCGTCGATCACCATGTCGCGGCCCTGATCGTCGGACACCAGACCCTCGCTGCGTTCGCAAGTCCAGCCGACCGGACGTCCGACCCGCCTGGACGCCCAGGCGACCATCGGCACTTCCGGATAGAGCCCGCCCTTCATGCCGAACGAGCCGCCGACATCGCCCGCGATCACCGTGATCTTGTGTTCCGGGATTTTGAAGATGTGCTTGGCCATGATGGTGCGCCAGATATAGGGGCGCTGCAGGCAGGCATGGATCGTGTAATGGTCGCGCCCGGAATCGTAATCGGCGACCACGGCGCGGGGCTCCATGGTATTGGCCGCGACCCGGTTGACCACGAAATTCTCGCGCACCACATGGGCGGCGTTGGCCAGTGCGGCGTCGACGGCCGCTTTGTCGCCATGTTCGGCAAAAACCGGTTCGTTGTCGGCGCAATCATCATAAAGCGCGGGGGTTTCGCCATTGTTGGCGACGGCGGTCGACAGATGGGCCGGCAGTGGCGCGTAATCGACCATGATCGCCTCGGCGGCGTCCTTGGCCTGGTTGACGGTTTCTGCCACCACCAGAGCGACCGACTGTCCGACATGGCGCACCCGGTCCTTTATCAAGGCCGGGCGCGGCGGCCGGAACATGGTCGAACCGTCGCGTCGTTTGAAGGGCGAGCCGCCGGTAACTTCGCCCAGCCCATCGGCTTCATAATCGCCCCCGGTGAGAACCGCCAGCACCCCGGGCATGGCCTCGGCGGCGGATTTGTCGATGGCGACGATATCGGCGTGGGCATGGGGCGAGCGCAGAAATACGGCGAAGGCCTGACGCGGTAGTACGACGTCGGACGTATAGCGGCCCTTGCCGGTCATCAGCCGCGGGGCTTCGACCTGGGTGACGGGTTGACTGATCGAATAACGGGTCATGAAGGCTGTCTCCGCGCCCACGGAGCCAAACGCCGTCCGCGCATGATGTGAATTTTATCGGGGAATATTGTGGCGCAATCGCCCAATCGGTTCGAGCAATAACTGACCGGACCCGGATTGGAGCGAGTGGTTCGGAATTCGCCCTAGTCGTCGGTTTGTTCGGGCGGCTCAGGCTGCTCGGAAAGCCCGGCCTTGGCCAATTTGGCTTCTTTTTTTGCCGCCGCGCGCGCGGCTTTTTTTTCGGCCTTCAGCCGTTCGCGCTCTCTGCGTTCGAATTCGTAATTGGGTTTTCTGGCCATGATCATCCCCTCAGACATAGGGTTAGCGGCTCCGACGCTTATGCGTGGAGGCGGGAATACAGAGAGGGGAAAGACCCGCACGAGCGGGCTTTTCTCGCAACAAATAATCTACTTAACGTCGTAAAACAGTTGGCGCGTCAGTCGACGAGCTTGAGGTCCTCGGCTGAACTCTTGCCGTTCTGCCCCTGCTGCAGTTCGTATTCGACCTTTTGCCCTTCATTGAGAGCGCCAATTCCGGCGCGTTCCACGGCGGAGATGTGGACGAAAGCATCTTTTGAGCCATCTTCGGGCTCAATGAAGCCATAACCTTTGGTCGAGTTGAACCACTTCACGGTTCCAATAGTCATCTTGTCGTTCCTTTTCACATATCATGGTCTATTCCGGGCACCTGCCCGGATGGGACTCAGCTCAACAAATTCCAGGGGTATGGCGGCTTGGTCGGCGCGACGAAGCAGATACGCCGGGTCTTCCCGTGCTGATGAACGACATATGGCCCGATTGCAACAAAATTGCAATAAAAATTCGGTGTGTGTCGATCGCGGGAATTTGGGTGAATTTGCCGATGCGCGCCAGATCGGGAGGCATCGGGTTGCCGCCCGGGCCCAAATCCTACGTTACGGTTTCTCAGGCGGGGGACATTACGGTCCGTCAAGCCGCCGTTTCTATCCGAACGCTCCGCCGGCAAAGGCGCTTCCAACACAACTTCACGGCTGATCGCGCGGGCGAGATCGGCGCCCTCATCGATGAGATCCCCATAGCTCTGGATCGTGTCGAGCGCCATCGATCCACCGCCGCCCGTCAAGGACACCGAAATGACCGCCTGAATGGAGGCGATGTCCTCGCGGATATCGGCAATTCTTTCACGGGCTTGGTCAATATCCACGATGGTTTTTAAGGAATTTTCCTGGGACAACAGATCGTCGCCGGCCAATTCCGGCGCAATATCACTCATCACCATGCTGGGAAGCGAAATGCTCAGTATTTCGCCGTTGCCAAGATCAACGTCCTGGTCGAACCCGGCCAGGGGATTTTTGCCGTTGAACTCGGTTTCACGCGCGATCTGATCGCTTTCGCCCATCAACTCCTTGAAGGCGTCGTTGAGGACGACGCGTTCGAACATGCCCATGGCGGCCGTCGCGGCCACTTCCGCTAGCGCCCGCATTTCGCCCAGCTTGCCGTCAATCCGGGCGATGCCGGCATCGGCGACCTGGAGAAAGGACGACGCCTCGCGCAACTCGTCGGCGGCCTGGACCCGGCCGACCGCATTGGTCGTCACCTTCGCGCCGGCCTTGATCGAAACATCGTCCCGTACGCCGCCGGCTTCCGTAACCCCGCCTGCGCCATTACTCGGGGCGGCGCCATCGGCGCGCGCCAAGACCCCGCCGAATCTCTCATTCAGCCCGGCGCCGTGAAACGACGTCGGAAATGGCAGTATGTTCGTCATGTCGACGAAGCTACAACCGGTCGGATAAATAAATATAAAATTTTAGAGGTTAAGGAAATTAACCATAATTGGTCATTCGGCGGTTGACTTCGAACCTCGAACCGCCTGCTTTTTCGCCCAGTAGTCGGGAGACGCCTTGGTCTTTTCCATGGCCTCCCTGCTCTCAAACCCGGGCGCCATGGAGGCGGCGGTGCCGGCCAGCACCTGGTGATGGTCGATATTCAGGGTCCTCAGCCAGCGTTGCTGCCCCATGGTGGTGGCGACGAAATAGCCGAGCTCGACCAGTTCCGGCTCGGTGAAGTTCTTGTGCAGCTCGTCCCACATGAAGTCGGTGACTTCCAGATCCCAGACGATGGTTTCGGTCCAGCGCAGCGCCGCCTTCTGTCGGCCGTCATAGCGGTCAGCCTTTTCGAAATTCAGCAGATCCCAGTAATCCGCCTCCACGACCCCGGCATTATGGGATTTGATGGACCGCTGGTTGCCGCAAAACTCGCACCGCACCGAGTGCGAGACATAGACGCGGCACAGCTCCTTGATGTTGTGATCGCACACGCCGGTATGAAACACGTCGCGCCAGGTATTGGCGAAAGACCAGAACACCGCCGGCACATTGGCGCGGACCGCCTGGCTCTCCGGCCGGGGCGTGCCATAGCTGGCGCAGCGTTCGAATTCGGCCCGCATGTCGGCATCGACATCGTCCGGATCGATGTAGCTGATTCTCGGTTCGTCCGACATGATATTCCCCCGGCAAGATCACTCAATCCGGATTTATACCACAAAACGGACACGCCTCTGTGAGTTTGTCTCTTGGGATATTCCGGTTTTTAAAAATGTCATGATTTGAAACCTGGATGAGCCGCTGGATGCGCCGCGCTTTTATGTCCCTGACCACCGGTATCGTCATCGCGCTTGTTACCCCGCGGGCCGACGCCGATACAGGCGCGCAGGAGTTGGCATCCGTTCCCGGTGGATCCTTCATGATGGGCGACGTGGAGGGCGATCCCAACGAAGCGCCGAAGCCGGCCACGGTGTCGGCGTTCATGTTGATGCGTCTCGAGGTTACCAACCGTCAGTTCGCCGCTTTCGCCACCGCTACAGGGCAGCGTACCAACGCAGAGAAGCGCGGCGGCGGCTATGTCTGGACCCGGACCTAACGCCGGGTTCCGAGGGCCGGTTGGCGTCATCCCCTGGGCGGTGCAAGCTCGATCATCGGGAAAGACGACCACCCGGTGGTTCGGGTGTCGGCCCGCGACGCGGCGGCCTATTGCGACTGGAAGGGTCTCAGACTGCCGGGCGGGACGGAATGGGAGTTTGCCGCCAGAAGAACAGACGGCCGGCGCTATCCCTGGGGCAATGTCCGTCCCAGCGCACACGCGAAACGGCGGGCAAATTTCGGGACGGTGAAATGCTGCGCGCCCGACGCGGCGGACGGATTAGAACGCACCGCGCCGGTGGGAAATTTCCCGCCGGAGCGTCGCCGTTCGGCCTTCTCGACATGGCGGGCAATGTCTGGGAAT
>JAYZAW010000216.1:0-15045 GCA_036339495.1 Pseudomonadota bacterium
TTGCGGCCGACGGGTCCGATCTCGATACAACCGTGCGTCGGATTGGTCGCTATGACACCCGCCGGAGTGCGCTTTTGTTGCAACGCAGGGCTCTGGAAGCTCGCGCGAGTCCGGAGTCGGCCCGCAGGCTGGCCCGCCTCAAGGGGGTCGAAACCCTGGGCGAAGTCGGGTTTGACGCGCTTCTGGTGCCGGTTGGCGGCGCGCGGCTGAAGCAGATCGCGGCCTTGTTGCCGTTTTACGATATCGAAACCTCGCGCACCCGGTTGCTTGGGGTTTCTTCCTGGCTTACGCCGGGGCTCGGGCGCGAACCGCCGCTGGTCGGGTCCTGGTTTGCCGCGCCCCGCACCGAAGCCGGGACGGATTTCGAACGCCGCTATCAGAAACTTTATGGCCGGGACCCTCATGATCTGGCCGCGCTGGCCTATGACGCCACGGCGTTGGCCGCCGTACTGGCGCGCGGCGATAACGGCGGTGATTTCAGCGATATCGCCCTGACCTCGCCGAACGGGTTTGCCGGCACCGCCGGAATATTCCGATTTCAGGCCAACGGCCAGGTTCAGCGCGGTTTGGCGGTGCTGGAAGTCGAACCCTGGCGGTTCCGTGAGGTCAGCCCGTCGCCGGACACTTTCGAGGCTCTGAGCAACTGACATCAACCCAATAGCGCGGCGAGCACTGAATCCAGCCGCATTTGCCCAGCCGAAGTGGCGCGGAGTCCGGCTCCGTCGAGTTCGATAAAACCGCCATCGACAAGCCGGTCGAGATTTTGCGCCGCGAGCAGCTCTTCCGGCGAGCCTCCCGTGATTCGCGCGAAGTCATCGCGCGGAATGCCCGATGTCAAACGCAACCCCATCATCAGCGCCTCTTCCAGCCGTTCGTGAGCGGAAACCGCCACGCGGTTTTTGGTTCCGTGGCCTTGGTTTTCAACCGTTTCCAGCCATGCTTCCGGCGTCCGATGCTGATCAAACGCCACGGCGCCCTCGCCCCGCGCCAGCCGGCCATGGGCGCCCGGGCCGATCCCGATATAATCCCGGCTCAGCCAATAGGTCAGATTATGGCGGCTTTCCTCGCCCGGGCGGGCGTGGTTCGAAATTTCATAGGCCGGCAACCCGGCCTCGCTCAAAATTTCCTGGGTGATTTCAATGAGTTCCGCGCCGAGCGACTCTTCGGGAATTGCCCAGTCTCCGCGCCGCCAATCGCCATAAAACGGTGTGCCTTTTTCGATGGTCAGCTGATAGACCGACAAATGCCGGCCGGCCAGCGCGAGGGCGTCGGTCAATTCGCGCCGCCACGCCGCCGGGGTCTGTTCCGGCAAGGCATAGATCAGATCAAAGGAGCTACGCGGGAAAATTCGTTGCGATAACGTAATGGCATGTTTCGCTTCATTGGCGGAATGCTCGCGGCCCAGAAAAGCCAGCGCATTGTCGTCCAGTGATTGCACGCCCAACGATACCCGATTCACGCCAGCCGCTCTCAAATCGTTGAAATTCCGCGCTTCAACGGAGGTTGGATTGGCTTCCAGCGTAATTTCCACATCAGGTTTCAGGGTCCAATGGGACGCGGCGGCTTCGATCACGGCGGCGACCGTTGCCGGCGGCATCAAGGACGGCGTACCGCCGCCAAAGAAGATGGAACCGACGAATTCATAATTTGTTTCGTTAGCGAAATATTCAAGTTCGCGGCGCAACCCGTCCCGCCAGCGGGGTTGATCGACGCTGTCGCGAACGTGGCTGTTGAAGTCGCAATAGGGACATTTCGACCGGCAAAACGGCCAATGGACATAAATCGATAGGGTATTTTCCCTTATTTGCCGTCGATCCTGCTCATTTTTCATCGAAACAATTCTTGACCAGCCTGGCGAAGGCCACCGCGCGGTGACTGATCGCTTCCTTGGAATCGGGTTTCATTTCGCCGAAAGTCAAATCATGGCCATCCGGGACGAACATGGGATCATAGCCAAAGCCTTGCGTTCCGCGCGGAGGCCAGGTCAATGTTCCATTGACCCGCCCTTCCACGGTCTCGCAATGCCCGTCGGGCCAGCACAGGCTCAGCGCGGCAACAAATTGCGCGCTCCGGTTGTCGTTTTCCCCAAGCGCCTCCTGGACACGGGTCATGGCGAACAGGAAATCCCGCTCCTTCCCGCCCCAGCGCGCCGAATGTATGCCGGGCGCGCCGCCCAGCGCGGTGACCGCTAGGCCGGAATCATCGGCAAGCGCCGGTAAACCGGATAATTCCACCGCCGAACGGGCTTTGAGCTCGGCATTGGCGCGAAAACTATCGCCGGTTTCCTCGGGCTCCGGCAGGCCAAGCTCGGCGGCGGAGCGCAGTTCGATCCCGAACGGCGCCAGCAAGACAGCGAATTCGGCAACTTTGCCCTCATTATGGCTGGCAATGACCAGCATCGAGCCGGAAAAGCGCCTCATCATGGCGTCTCCAACCGCTTCAACGCCCATCGGCGGCTTTTAGCTGGTATGCCGTCAAATCCGAAATGCCCTTTTCCGCCAAGGCCAGCATGGCGGCGAATTCATCCCGTTCGAACGGCTCGGCCTCGGCGGTGGCCTGAATTTCGACAATGCCGCCTGACCCGGTCATGACGAAATTTGCGTCGGTTTCGGCGGAACTGTCTTCCTCGTAATCCAGATCAAGCACCGGATGTCCCCGAACAATGCCGCAGGAAATTGCCGCGACCGACCCGTTCAGCGGGTCCTTCTTCAGTTTGCCGCTGGCCAATAGACCGTTCATGGCGATGCGCAACGCCACCCACGACCCGGTAATGGCCGCCGTGCGGGTGCCGCCATCGGCCTGAATGACGTCGCAATCAACCCGAATCTGGCGTTCGCCGAGGGTTTTGAAATCCACGACCGCGCGCAGGGACCGGCCGATCAGCCGCTGGATTTCCTGGGTCCGGCCGCTTTGCTTGCCGCGCGCCGCCTCGCGGCTGGTCCTGGTATGGGTCGACCGCGGCAACATGCCGTATTCGGCGGTCACCCAACCGGTTCCCGTATTGCGCAGGAACGGCGGCACGCGTTCCTCAACGGTCGCATTGCACAGCACATGCGTATTGCCGAACCTGGCCATGCAGCTGCCTTCGGCGTATTTGGTGAAACCGGCTTCGAGGGTGATCTCGCGCATGTCGTCGCGCGCACGGCCTGAGGGACGCATTGAATTTCCTATAATAATGGAACGAGGTGTCTTGACAGGCATAGCGCGCCGGTCGCATCAGGTCCAGCATTCTATCGGCGCGCGCCGTTGACGCTGGCGCGTCCGCTGACTAGGTATAGGATGCCCCTGTACGAGGATAAAATGATCACACCGCCGAAAGGCGCGATTACGGAGTTGAATGAACGATCGCGCGCGGTCTTTCGTGAAATCGTCGACGAGTTCCTCCGCAGCGGGGACCCAATCGGCTCGCGCACGCTGTCGCGCCGTTTGGCGAGGCCGGTGTCGCCGGCGACAATTCGCAATGTAATGTCCGACCTTGAGCAAATGGGCCTTCTCTATGCCCCGCACCCATCCGCCGGCAGGCTTCCGACAGAAGCCGGGCTGCGGCTTTTCGTGGATGGTCTGCTGGAAATCGGCGAATTGACCGAACAGGAACAGCACAGCATCGAAAGCCAATGCGCCGCCGCCGGGAAAACCCTGAATGATGCGCTCGATGAAGCGACAACCGCGATCTCGGGTCTTGCCGGCTGCGCCGGGATGGTCTTCGCGCCGAAATCGGACCGGCCGCTGAAACATATCGAATTTGTCAATATCGGCGACAACCAGGCGCTGGTCGTGCTGGTCAGCGACGACGGAATTGTTGAAAATCGCGTAATCACCATGCCTGTCGGAACGCCGCCCTCCGCCCTGGTCGAAGCCGGCAATTACCTCAATTCGCGGCTTGTCGGGCGTACTCTGGAAGAAGCCCGCGGCCTGATCGAGGACGAAATTACCAGCCGGCGCGCGCAACTCGATGGGCTGACGGCCCAGGTCGTGGAAGCCGGACTCGCCACCTGGGTCGGCGACACCTCGGAAGGGTCTCTGATCATCAAGGGCCAGGCTCATCTACTCAACGATATCGCCGCCATGACCGATCTTGAACGGATCAAAAACCTGTTTGAGGCGCTGGAGACCCGGGAAACCATGGCGCGGTTGCTGGAACTGACCGGTTCCGCGGACGGAGTACAAATTTATATCGGCGCCGACAACACCATGTTTAATCTTGCGGGCTGTTCAATGGTGGTCGCACCCTTTAAAACCAGCCGCGCCAAGGTGGTCGGCGCCATCGGGGTTATCGGGCCGACCCGGATCAACTATGCGCGCATTATTCCAATCGTCGATTACACGGCGAAAGTTATCAGCCGCCTCGTCGGCTAAAATTTGTGGACAAAGTGATGAGTGAACAAGACAAAACGCCTGAAGAAACCGCCGAAAACGATCCGGAAACGCCGCAACAGGATGCGCCAACCGATGCCACGGCGCTCGACGACGCCGCGCCGGAAAACGAAGATAAACCGGTAGCGCAAGAACAAGCCTCCGATCCGGCGGCGGAAATCGCCACGCTCAACGACAAGCTTTTGCGCACCCTGGCGGAAGGTGAAAATTTGCGCCGGCGCGCCCAACGCGAACGCGAGGATACCGCGAAATTCGCCATTACAAATTTTGCGCGCGATATTCTTTCAGTCGCGGACAATTTGCAGCGCGCGCTTGCGTCCTTGCCCGAAACGCCGCCGGACGCGGAAGACGCCATCAATGCCTTTGCGGACGGCGTGAAATTGACCGAACGGGAACTGCAATCCATATTCGAACGCCACGGTATTGAGAAAATCGACCCGCAAGGTCAAAAATTCGATCATGACCGGCACGAGGCCATGTTCGAAATGCCGACGGCGGACGCGCCCGCGGGCACCGTGGTGCAGGTCTTCGAAGTAGGCTATTTGTTGAAGGACCGGCTGTTGCGCGCGGCCAAGGTCGCGGTCGCCAAGGCCCTGCCCGCGCCCGATGAATCCGAGCGCGTCGACACAAAAGTTTAGTTCAACAAAGCGCCGATCACCGCCACGGACAACTTTATCGGTCATCACGCATAAAATTAGACCGAATCTCCCCTTCACCCTGTTGTACGGGACCGTGGGTCACCCCATATATCCGCGGGAAAGCGAGTTACATCGTTCCAATCCAGGATGAGAATCTGGGGATTCCGAACCGGCGCCGTAACGGGCTGATGGGAATCCGCCAAAGTAGATAGAGGGCCAAGAAAATGGGCAAAGCAATCGGTATCGATTTAGGAACCACGAATTCCTGTGTCGCCGTCATGGACGGCAGCGACGCCAGGGTCATTGAGAATTCAGAAGGCGCGCGAACCACGCCGTCAATGGTGGCGTTTACCGGCGAATCGGAGCGTCTGGTCGGCCAGGCGGCAAAACGGCAGGCGGTCACCAACCCGATCAATACGCTGTCCGCGATCAAACGGCTGATCGGCCGCTCCGCGGATGATCCAACGACCCGAAAGGATCAGGAACTCGTCCCCTATAACATCGTCAAGGCGGATAATGGCGACGCCTGGGTGGAATGCGACGGGGAAAAATATTCACCGAGCCAGATATCGGCTTTCATTCTCCAGAAAATGAAAGAAACAGCCGAGGCCCATCTCGGCGAGGAAGTGACCGAAGCGGTGATTACCGTTCCGGCCTATTTCAATGATTCACAGCGACAGGCAACCAAGGACGCCGGCAAAATTGCCGGACTTGACGTGCTTCGCATCATCAATGAACCGACCGCCGCCGCGCTTGCTTACGGCATGGAGAAGAAATCCGCCGGCACGATCGCGGTGTATGATCTCGGCGGCGGCACGTTCGATATTTCGGTGCTTGAAATCGGCGACGGCGTATTCGAGGTCAAGTCCACCAATGGCGATACGTTCCTTGGCGGCGAGGATTTCGATCAACGCATCATCGATTACCTGGCCGATGAGTTCAAAAAGGAAAATTCCATTGATCTGCGGAGCGATCCGCTGGCGCTGCAGCGCTTAAAGGAAGCCGCGGAAAAAGCCAAAATCGAACTGTCCGGCGCTGTCCAGACCGAAGTGAACCTGCCTTTCATTACCGCCGACCAGGCCGGGCCGAAGCACCTCAATATCCGCCTCACCCGGGCCAAGCTCGAAGCCTTGGTCGACGAGTTCGTCGAGCGCACAATCGGCCCGTGCAAGGCCGCATTGAAGGACGCCGGCCTGTCGGCCGGGGAAATCGACGAAGTTATTCTGGTCGGCGGCATGACGCGCATGCCCAAGATCCATGAAACCGTGAAAAATATTTTTGGGCGCGAACCCCACCGCGGCGTCAACCCGGACGAGGTCGTCGCCATCGGCGCCGCGATCCAGGCCGGCGTGCTCAAGGGTGACGTCAAGGACGTGTTGCTGCTCGATGTGACGCCGTTGTCCTTGGGGATCGAAACCCTGGGTGGCGTGTTTACGCGGCTTATCGATCGCAATACCACAATCCCGACCAAGAAAAGCCAGACATTTTCCACCGCCGAAGACAATCAGGGCGCGGTGACCATTCGCGTTTTCCAGGGCGAACGGGAAATGGCGTCCGACAACAAGCTGCTCGGCCAGTTCGATCTGATCGGCCTTCCTTCCGCGCCGCGCGGCATTCCGCAGATCGAAGTGACTTTCGATATCGATGCCAACGGCATTGTGAATGTCGGCGCCAAGGACAAGGCCACCGGCAAGGAACAGGCGATAAGAATTCAGGCTTCCGGTGGATTGTCCGATGCCGATATCGAACAAATGGTGCAGGATGCCGAGGCCAATGCCGAGGAAGACAAGAAGCGCAAGGAACAGGTTGAGGGCCGCAATCAGGCCGATAGCCTGATTTATTCGACCGAGAAAAATCTCGGCGAGTTCGGCGACAAGGTTCCGGAAGAAGACAAATCCCAGATCGAGGCCGATGTCGCCGCATTGCGCGAAGCCTTGGCGGGCGAAGATGTTGAAGACATCACGGCCAAAACCGAATCCCTGTCGCAATCGGCGATGAAGCTGGGCGAGATCATGTACAAGGCGCAGCAAGAGGCCGAGGCCGCGGGCGAGGGCGCGACCGATGCGGAAGGCGGGCCTGATTTCGGCACGAACGACGCCGATGGTTCGGATGATGACGGCGCCACGGTAGTCGATGCCGATTTCGAGGAAGTCGACGACGATCGCAAGGACAATACGGCCTGATTAGGCGCCGTGGAGTCATGAAAATCCGTGAATTCCAATCGCCGGCCGATAGGCCGGCAAGCGGCCTTTCGGGGTGTCAGGCAACCGGGTTCGATTGAGTATGGCCAAACAGGATTATTACGAAACACTCGGCGTTGCGCGCGGCGCCGATGCGGACGAGATGAAGCGGGCTTACCGGAAGCTCGCCATGGAATATCATCCCGACCGGAATTCGGGCGACTCCAAGGCCGAGCATAAATTCAAGGAAATCAACGAAGCTTACGATATTCTGAAAGACGACCAGAAACGCGCGGCCTATGACCAGTTCGGTCACGCGGCGTTCGAAAACGGCGGACCCGGCGGGGGCGGCGCGGGTAACTTCGCATCCGGCTTCGCAGATATTTTCGATGAAATGTTCGGCGATTTCGTCGGCGGGCGGCAATCGGGCGGCGCTTCGGCCAGCCGGGGCTCCGACCTGCGTTACAATATGGAAATCAGCCTGGACGAAGCTTATAAGGGCCGCGAAACCCGCATCAAAGTTCCGACATCCGTCATCTGTGAAAGTTGCAACGGCAACGGCGCCGAACCGGGAAGCCGGCCGACCGGCTGTCTGGCCTGCCACGGACGCGGCAAAGTGCGAAGCCAGCAGGGCTTTTTTACCATCGAACGCACCTGCGCTACCTGCGGTGGCCTTGGTCAGGTGATTGAAAGCCCCTGCAAATCCTGTACCGGCGCGGGCCGCGTGCAAAAAGAAAAGACCCTGTCAGTCAATATTCCCCAGGGCGTCGAAGACGGCACCCGCATCCGCCTGTCCGGCGAGGGCGAGGCCGGCATGCGCGGCGCACCGGCCGGTGATCTCTATATCTTCATTTCGACCAAGCCCCATAAGCTTTTTCAGCGCGAGGGCGCAAATATCTTTTGCACGGTCCCACTTGCGATGACCACGGCTGCCTTGGGTGGGTCGGTTCAGGTGCCAACTATCGATGCCGGCCGCGCGAAAGTGACGATCCCGTCGGGCACGCAGTCCGCGCGGCAGTTCCGGCTGCGCGGCAAGGGCATGACCGGCCTGCACGGCCGCGGCCGCGGCGACATGTATATTGAAATCGTGGTCGAAACCCCGGTCAACCTGACCAAGCGTCAGCAGGAATTGCTCAAGGAATTCGAACAGGGCGGCGGCACGGGCGCCAAGGCCACCAGCCCACAGGCAGAGGGGTTTTTCTCCAAGGTCAAGGAGCTCTGGGACGACCTGACCGAATAGCTTGCCCGGCGGTTTCGCCCATATAACCGATCCTTAATCTTATTCCATTAGGTTCCGCCTTGCGTATTAGGGCAAATTGACTGTGGAACCAAGGCAATGAGCGGGACGGAGATCGAAAACGAAGGAATTTTGGTCGAACTTCGCCGGGAATTTTTGATCGAAGCCCGGGATCGCCTGGATGACGCGCAGGCGGCGCTTGAAGGAATTTACAACAACACAATTGACCGCACCGAAGCGGTTACCGTCATTCGGCGCAATGTTCACTTGCTCAAAGGCATGGGCAAATCGTTTGGATTTCCCACGGTGAGCCTTGTGGCTCATCGGCTGGAAGATTTTCTTGCCGAAATCACTCCCGCGTCCAAGCTTGATCCGAAAGATATACAGACATTTCTCGATTATATTGACGAGATTATCCAATATGGGTCGGATCCGGGCCTTTCGGACGCAAGCGCGCTGGTTCGCGTATTGCCGACAGGCTCTCAGTTCAATGTGGAAAATTTTGAGAATCGCGAAGTCGAGGTCCTGTTGATGGTTCCGTCGCGGATGGTCAGCCGGATGGTCGAAACGGAACTTGCCTCATGCGGATATCGCGTCAGTCTCGCCGCGACTCCATGGGAAGCGTTTGAGCTAGCCGTCTGCACGTTGCAGGACATCATCATTACATCCGTCGTCATGGATCATATAAGCGGCGCCGAGTTGGTGCGTGCGCTCAGCGAAATCAACGCCGTTCGAAACACGCATTTCGCGGTTTTGGCCAGTTTTGAACCAGGCCATGCCGAGCTTCAGGGGATTCCACAAAAAGTCGATATCATCGGGCTAGGATCCAGTTTTCACGACGATCTCGGCGATTTTGTCGCCAAGTTCGAACCCAAGCCGCCCGCTCTCGACGAACCGGAATATAGTTCTTCCCGGCCGCTTCGGATTCTGCTGGCCTAAGATATGCGCGCCAATCGTTTGCTGGTCGAGGCCGTCCTGAGCAAATTCGGCATTGAAATGGTCATGGCCCAAAACGGCGCACTCGCTGTGGAGGCGATCAAGGAACAGTCATTCGATCTCGTTCTAATGGATATCATGAGGCCCGAGTTGGACGGTCTCGGGGTCACGCAAGCCAGTCGGGCATTGCCCGGTGACGCCGCTAATATTCCCATCATCGCCCTGACCGCCAATGATAGCAAACAGGACCGCGAAGATTATCTGCAATGCGGCATGAATGATTTGGTTCCGAAGCCAATGATCAGCGGCGATCTGATCAGGGCGATCGAACGCCAATGCGATGCGGTGCTCCACAATAGCGTTCGGCAGGCGGCAATCGAACCGATCGATACTATTTCCAATCCGGTAGGCGATTCTCTGCGGGAATTAAAAGCGTTCGCCGCAAAGCTATAAATGGGCTTTGGCCCACGGAACATTTTCCGGTCCCCGAATTCCACCATTTCCCCGGTTTCATTGCCGACGCCGTCGCCGATTATGTTTATAATAGGCTCTTCCGGCGCGGCTGAATTTGATGGGGAAAACCGACATGGCGGATCTTTCGATTGGCGTTATGGGGGCGGGAGGCCGCATGGGTTGTGCGGTCGCGCGCCAGGCCCTGGAAACCAACGGATGCATCATCGTCGCCGCCGGCGATATGCCGGGCAGTCCGGCGATTGGACGCGATGTCGGCGATCTCGCGGGGATCGGCGCGACGGGTGTAATTATAGGCGAAGATGCGGCCGGCGTGTTTGCACAAGCCGATGCAGTGATTGAATTTACCTTGCCTGACGCCACCATCGAACATTCTAAAATCGCGGCGGATATCGGCCGCGTTCATGTCATCGGCACCACCGGTCTCGACGCGGCCGGCGAGGCGTCGTTGCGCGAAGCGGGCGCCCGCGCAACCATCGTGCATGCGCCCAATATGAGCAAACCGGTCAATATTCTGTTTGCGCTGACCCGCCAGGCGGCGGCAATTCTCGATGACCGTTTCGATATCGAGATTCTTGAAATGCATCACAAACACAAGGTCGATGCTCCGTCCGGCACCGCGCTGGGTCTGGGCCGCGCCGCCGCCGCGGGCCGTGGCGTCGACCTTGCCGAGGTTTCGCAAATGACCCGCGAAGGTCATACCGGTCCCCGGAAACAAGGCGATATCGGATTCGCAACGTTGCGCGGCGGCGATGTGACCGGCGACCACTCGGTGATCTTTGCGATTGAGGGCGAACGGCTCGAACTCACGCACAAAGCTTCGTCGCGGCAAATCTTCGCCCGCGGCGCGGTCGATGCGGCGCTCTGGGCGCGCGACCAACCGCCCGGATTTTACACCATGTTCGACGTGCTGGGACTGTCGAGCGAATGATCACATCGCGTGGGCTTCGCGCCGCGCCGCTTCCCATCCGATCATTGCCCGCTTGCGCGCGCTGCCCCAGCGGTAATCGGTTTTGAAACCGCCCGTCGCCCGGATAACCCGATGGCAGGGGATCAGCCAGGCCACCGGATTATCGGCCAGTGCGCTGCCGATCGCGCGCGCCGCGCGCGGCTTGCCCATGGCGCGGCCAATCTCGCCATAGCTCGATAGACGGCCGCTGGGCACAAGCAGCAGAGCCTGCCAGACTTTGATCTGGAAATTGGTGCCCTTGAGCCAAACTCTTAGCGGCTCGCCGGGGCCGTTTGTCCTGGGTGCGAAAGCCAGTTCCGCCAGGCGGCCGGTAAAATCCGGATCGTGAATAAATTCGCCACCCGGCCAATGCGACCGAATATCCTGAAGCCGTTGGTCCCGCTCCTCCGGGGTGTCGTCCACGAAAGTCAGCGAACAAATTCCCCGATCTGTCGCCGCTAAAAGGAACGCCCCAAACGGCCCATCATGAAAGCCATAATGAAATTTCAGCCCGACGCCCATGGTTTTGTATTCGCCCGGCGACACCGCTTCGTAATCAACGAATAAATCGTGCAGCCGGCTCGGCCCGCTCAAACCCGAATCCAGCGCCGCATCCAGGACGGGTTCTGTCCGGTCAAGCGCCGCCTTGGCGTATTCCACGGTCAGGTAGCGGACAAACTGCTTCGGACTGATCCCCGCCCAGCGGGTAAACAGACGTTGAAAATGATGCGGGCTTAACCCGGTTTCGGCGGCGATCCGGTCCAGCGTCGGCTGGTCCCGGTAATGCGCTTCGATATAAAGAATGGCCTTTTCGATGCGCGCGTAATCGCGTGATTGGTTTTGCGTTTCCATGGGCGAACCATAGTCGCGCTTAATGGGTCGCCGCCACCCGAATCTTGCGGACCATCAAATCCGTCAGACGGCTTGCTGGTGACGGGGCGCGCGTAATATTTCGAGCTCATCGCGCAGGGTTTCGGCCAATTCCACCCTTTCGCTCACTGTCAAAAACTCTCCGATCGTGATGGATTTCCCATGGGATGATAGAATCAATCTTGTATCTTCGTCTTCGGTCGCGATCTGCAGCCAATAGGGTTGAAACCGCCAACTTACCACTTGCCCGTTCGGTCGCATTCTTTCGACCAGAAACACCTCCTCGGTAAGCCTGACCGATTCATAAATTTTGGCACTGTGAAAATTAACCTTGAACGCCACGTAAATTAGAACCGCGTCGAGCCCGATAAATCCAAATACCGGCCAGGCGCCGATCATGATAAATGCCATCCCGGCGACAAAGCTGACCATGGCCACGGCGCATATGAGGATCATAAACCCGCGTGGGCTAAGGCTTCTATGGGGTTCGAGAATGGCTTCAAACAGGGCCGGAGCTTCATCCCGCCAACCAAACCGTTCTTCAGAAGCGTTATATTTCATATCCATAATGGCCGTATGTTAAGCCGTTGGATCAAAAACGCCAAGGTTTCTCCGCTTTTTGGTTAACGCCGCGCCCGATTCGTGGATAGAGTGGACCCATGTGCGCGATGATGAAAAAAGACGCGGTGGATAATTTCTATCACCGCCTCGCCGATGCGGATCCCGAACCAAAGGGCGAGCTCGACTACAGGAATGTTTACACGCTTCTGGTCGCCGTGGTGCTGTCGGCGCAGGCGACCGATGTTGGCGTCAACAAGGCGACCGGGCCGCTGTTCAAGGTTGCAGACACGCCGGAAAAAATGATCGAACTCGGCGAAGCCCGCGTGCGCGATTACATCAAGACCATTGGTCTTTATCGCAACAAGGCAAAGAACGTCATCGGGCTCAGCGAAATGCTCATCGCCGAATTTGGCGGCGAGGTGCCGCGGGATCGGGAAGCGTTGGTGAAGCTTCCCGGCGTCGGCCGCAAGACCGCCAATGTGGTTCTCAACATCGCCTTCGGCGAACCGACGATTGCCGTCGATACCCATATATTCCGGATCTCGAACCGCACCGGTCTCGCGCCCGGCAAAAACGTCGATCTGGTTGAAAGCAAACTCGAAAAGCGCACGCCGGAAAAATGGAAGCGCCACGCCCATCACTGGCTGATCCTGCATGGGCGGTATGTCTGCAAGGCGCGAAAACCGGAATGCTGGCGCTGTATCGTCAATGAATTTTGCGGCTTCAAGGCGAAGACGGAGGCTTAAGTTGTTTTCCGGTGGCCGGGTGGGGGAGTGGGCCGGCGCAGGCCGCGCTTGATATAGCTTAACCGGCTTTCGGTTTCCGGCGTGCGATCAGCAGTGCGCGCAGGCAGCTTCGCGCCGTAAAATTGGGTTTGGACAGGCTGCGCGCTTCATAATGGCGCACGGTTGATCTGGATTTCTTATTTGTATCTTCGTACAGAAATAAATCCAGGACGCACCCCTTGTCGCGGTAGCGCCACAGTTGCGCCGGGGGATCGCGGCGCGTGAAACGCGGCGCGCCGAGAAGCCCGGTCAGGGATTTGACGTCCAGCCCCAACAGTCGCCTTGGGTTATCGTCGATCTTGACGGCCACGCGGGGAATGGGTTTTGCCGATGGTTTCGCCGGCTTGGATTTAACCGCCACCGTGGGCGGCGATTCGGCTTCCCGGCCCGCTACCGGAATGCTTTCGTCTGTCGTCACCGGCGTACAGCCCGACAACAGCGTGGCGCACATCCCTGCCGTCGCGGCAACTTTGGCGATGCCCCGCACGTGAAACAATCGGTTCGACGCGTTACCGGTTACTTACTCCGCCGGAACGTCGGCGACGATGGGGGTCGGTGCGTTTCGCGCTTCGCCCGGGCCATAGGCCTGGACATCGCCGGCGATCTCTCCGCCGCGTTCGATTTCAAGCTGCCCAAAGCGCACCTTCCCGGTAATCCGCCCGGTCGCGCGCACCACCAACAATTCGCGCGCGGTGATCGATCCGTCAAACACGCCGCTGATCTCCGCGGTATCGATCTCGGCCATTCCCTTGAAGGAACCGCCCTCGGCGATCTCAATGATGCGGCAATCGCTGATATTGGCTTCGACATGGCCTTCGACCACCAGCTTGTCACAGGACTTTATTTCCCCGTTGAGCGCGATATCGCGTCCCACGATCAGTTTCTTGCCTTCGTCGCCACTGTTTTGCATCGTGCGTCGCCCCGCTATGTCGTGGATACCCTGGGTGCGGCGCGACACTTCCGGCGGGCTCATCGCCGGCCGTATTGATCGCGCCGTGTTTTGTGAAGGTGTTTTCGAAACCGCGGCGATCGCCGATTCGGTGGCGTCTTCGCCGCCTTCCTCTCGCTCATCCCTTTTTCGGCCAAACATAGTGCCGTGTCCTTTCCTGCCCTTTTATGAGGCCGCTTCGCGGCCTCCCAATCCCTCAAACTCATGCGCCATGAACGCAACCGCGACCACGGGCATCATCCAGTTGACAATCGGAATGCTCAACAGGACGGTGATCACAACCCCCCCGATGAATATGCGTCCCTTGCGTTGCCTGCGTAATGCCCGCGCTTCGACCACTCCCATACGGCGAAACGCCACAAGCTCAAAATACTCCCGACCGAGAAGATAGCCGTTCAAGAAATAGAAAACAAAGAGATTTAGAACCGGTATCAAATACAAAGGCAAGGCCAGCAAATTCAAAACCACCGAAATCAAGACAAGCCGGGTCACATTGACCAGCGTTTCAGCGACCGGTTGTTTGCGTCCCGGCGGCCGGCCGGGGTAATGCTTCGCCTCAACCGCGCGCACGATCGGCTCCAGAAACAGCGACACGATCACCAGCGCGATACCTGGAAACAGCAGCATGGCCACAATAAAGGCCGCCGCGGTTCCCAGTTTCTCCACGACCCAGTCGAGCCAGCCGATCCCGAACAGGCTGATCCCGTCGAGCAGCCACGTCACGCCGAAGACCAGGGCGGCAAACAGGGCCAGCGACAGAAAAAACGACCCGAACACCACTCGGCGGAATGTCCGGTCGGGAAGCTGGCCGAGGGCCTTGAGCAACGCTTGAATCATTGGGTTCTCCTCATGCCGATGATTTCTATCCGGGGAATGAGTCCCCCGCAAGGCAAGCTGTGTGATTCTACCCAACCCGGGCGTGGGGCGTCGATGGACTCCCCCATTGGCACCGTGTAGAATTTTGCCGACAACGCGTGCTCGTGTGGGAATGGTCTCGATGGCCGACGACATCGCTCAGTGGCTTGAAAATATTGGCCTTGGCCAGTACGCGAAGGCGTTCGCCGATCACGACGTGCATTTCGATGTATTTTTAGA
>JAYZAW010000217.1:0-19025 GCA_036339495.1 Pseudomonadota bacterium
GATCCGACTTCCGTTAAGTGCCGATACTGTATATAAAGTCGCTTGCCCACCTAGTCGGAGCCAATCTTTAGAGGTCAGTTCCTTTGTGTGCGTTTCGGTAGAGCATATTTCCAACATGCTGGGAATTTTAAAATCTGATTCTATCGCGATACCTGAAATTCCATCTCTTCCGACTTTATCAACAAAATCTGCCAAAGGCAGACATTCGCTACCCATCGGCGTTACCAACTTTTGCGGTTACCCGCTACGCAGCGTCACTCCGCCAGATCAGCCTTGCGTAGGCCTTCCGCTAAAGCCTCCTGGTGCTCCGAGAGTTTCCAGGGCATTTGCCGGACCGACGCCGAAACTGTTGCGCCCGGGGCATGGGACAAGAATATTCGGGTTGCATCACGCGATTCATCGATCCGGCCCAGATTTCCCAGGGCAGCCGCAACAATTCGAAAAGACACAGTGAATGGTGGCCGATGCCGTCCTGCCTGTCCTGACCATTGTACGCAGCCGTCATAATCGCCGGCAGCGAAGCAAGCGATGCCGCACCCGCCGTACATAACACCCAGAATAGGGTCACGCGGGCTCAACTGAATTGCATATTGTGTTTGTCCCATACCAAAATCAGAATTGCCTGAAAACGCATGGGCCTGCCCTAATACGCTATGGGCGAATGCAAGATTGGGGGTGATCTCAATGGCCAACTCCAGCTCACGAATGGCTTTTTCATGTTGACGCGAAATAATTTTGTTCCAACCCAGCGCAGTCCGCGCCTATGCGTCTCGCCCGTCAAGGTCTATCGCTGTTTCGGCCGACCGTATCGCGGCGTCATAGGCAGACCTCGTATCTTCCGACCAGCCATAGAGGCCCGGCCAGAGCTGAGCCATCGCCAGGTCGGCAAGGGCGATGCAAGATTGCGGATCGTCCGCAATGGCTTTTTCCAATAGAATTGTGGCCGCCGCATTATCCTCCGGAGAATAAGTGTTAATGAGGGACTGGGCGCGCATTACCTGGGTCCAAGTATTCAAGTTCGGCGTATTTCGTCGGCGTGCTTGACGCATTTCGGGGGCCAATAATTCCGGCGCAACCGCCTTGGCGACGCTTTCCGTGATCTCGTCTTGTACCGCGAATATATCGTCAAGCTCTCGGTCGAACCGCTCGGCCCAGAGATGGTTGCCTGCGATGGGCTGTGCGGTGATGCGCACCTGGTTTCCGGCCTTACGTACGCTACCCTCGACAACGTATTGAACCCCCAAGTCCCGGGCCACGGCTTGAACGTCGACCGCCTGCCCCTTGAATGTGAATGTCGTATTGCGGGCGATAACGAAGAACCACGGAAAATGAGAGAGCGCCGTGATGATGTCTTCCGCGACGCCATCGCCAAGAAAATTCTGGTCCGGATCACCACTCAAATTGTTGAAGGGAAGGATTGCGATGGAAGGCTTGTCGCCAAGCGAAGGCTCCTTCGACACTTGTGGATCCGCGCCTGCATCCGCGTCCAAACCGACGCACGCTTGATAAACCCGCACCGGCTTGTCAATGTTCTTGACCGATTGTTCGCCCAGATCCTCGAAGGTTGCCGCCAGCTTTCCCGCCGCCTGGTCATATACCGTGCCGGACACATAGACCTCGCCCGGCCAGCACAGCCCTTCCAGACGCGCGGCCAAGTTGACGCCGTCGCCATGAATGTCGTCTCCCTCGACAATTACGTCGCCCACGTTGATGCCGACACCGAAAGTGATTCAGCGATCTTCGGCCAAGGCGTCATCGCGCCCCGAAATCGCCGTTTGAATGGCGAGTGCATTGTGTACCGCGTCCACCGCGCTGCCAAACTCGACCAAAATGCCGTCGCCCGACGTCTTCACGATGCGCCCGCCGTCGGCGGCAATACGGGGATCGATAACCTCGGCGTACAGGCTTCGAAGGCGCGTCCGCGTCCCTTTCTCGTCCTGTTCGATAAGTCGCGAGTAGCCAACCACGTCAGCAACGAGGATCGCCGCAAGCCTTCTCTGGACGCGTTCTTCCGCCATATTCAGTATCTATAATCCGAGCAACCGTCGGGCGAGATTGTATGGTCGACTGAGGAAGAAGTCCATCGGGGGCCGGAGTCCGTTCCGGGTCAAAAGCTGCCTGAAACCTATTTTAAAGGAAGTGGTCTGCTTGTGGGCGATCGTCAGACATCAAACGAGGAAACGAAAATTCGGCTATGCCGACGGCCGAATATCCAGGGCGTCAACTGGTAATGAGATAGCAGCCCCCCTCTCGCAAAGAGAGGAGGTTTGCGCGATATTGGCGGTCTATCGAGCCGTCTGTGTTCAGGTTTGGGGCCTAGCTGTATTTCCCCGAGATCTGCGGCGTGAACGCGCCGTCGGCGCCGGATTCGGCGTGTTGCAGCCGGGTGGTGCGCGCCCAGGTGCGTTTGAGATCGTCCTGGATATTGAACGTTAGCCGGCCGAGCCCTTCAATTTCGAGCTCGATCTTGTCGCCGTCCATAAACGGGTTCAGGCCGCGGTGATTGGTCCCGGTGGCGAGAATGTCGCCGGGCTCCAATGCGTGGATCGAGCTGACCCACTCGACGCAGCGCGGAATTTTATGGGCCATGTCGTCGGTGTTGTAATCCTGCTGGATGATTCCGTTATTCCAGAGCTGGACATGGAGCTTTTGCGGATCGTCGATCTCGTCCTTGGTGACCAGGAACGGACCGATCGGCGCGAAGGTGTCGCGCGACTTCATTTGGTAGAACGTGTTGCCGGCGGGCAGCAGGGCGCGCGCCGAACCATCGATGAAACAGGTATAGCCGAACACATAATCCATGGCGTCGGCGGCGTTGACATTGCTGGCGCGCTTGCCGATCACCAAAGCCAGTTCGGCCTCGCCTTCGAACACGCCGGCCGGCACGTCGGGCAGCACCATGGCGTCGCCCTCGCCGATGATCGCGCTGGGTGATTTATGAAAGGCGTTGATCGGCGCGGGCGCATCGCGCGTGCCGTCTTCCATATAATTGACCGCCATGCATTCGATATTGACGGGGCGCGGCAGCGGCGGGCGAATGCGCACGCTGGACAGCGGCACGCCGGCGCCGGCCTCGGCGGCCGCTTCGAGCTTGGCGCGGTAATCGTCGAACCGTTCGATTAACCCGCTGATCAAATCGTGCGGGCCGAGATGGGGAATATCCTGAACCTGGTCGGATACATCGACCACGTTATCGCCCTTGAGTACGCCCAGTTTGAAATCATCGAAATAAAGCAGCTTCATGCTGTCCTCCCCTGTGACATATGAATTAGGTTATACTGGAACTTAGACAATCAGACCGACAGGGGAAACGCAAAATGAGCGATAAATATTGGCCAGACGATATTCATGAAGATTCCGGGTCCAGATTACCCCTGCCCGTAAGGGAAGATCTGGATGGCGCGGCGGTGGAGATATTCGATGGTCTGATGAACCCCAAGGGCGGCTCGCTGGTCGGGTTAAAGGGGCCCGGCGGTATCCGGCTGCACAGCCCGAGGGCGGCCGAGGCCGCGCAGCCTTACCATAAATATTTTCGCGGCGGCGCAGCCTTTGGCGGGGAAATACTGGAAATAACCATCATGACCACGGCGCGGGAACTGAACAATCGGTTCGAATGGGCGGCCCATGAACGGGCGGCGCGCAATGTCGGGATTTCCCAGGACGTCATTGACATCATCAAATACCGCAAGCCGCTCGACGGCGCGTCGGAAACCCAGGCCGCGATCATCCAGTTCGGCCGCGAGCTGTTCCGCAACTGGCGGGTCACGCCCGATACGTTTGCGACGGCCTTGAAACTATTCGGCAATCGCCAATTGGTCGATATCGTCAGCCTGATGGGCCAATACGCGGCGACGGCCGTGCTGCTGACATCGTTCGACATTCAGCTTCATGACGGGGAAGAGAACATACTACCTCTCCCCTAACCCCAGATTTCGTCGGCCAGTTCGACGATCAGGCGCAGTTTCGCCCATTGCTGATCCTCGGACAGGACATTGCCCGTGGTGTGGCTGGCGAATCCGCACTGCGCGCTGAGGCAAATCTGATCGAGGGCGACATATTGGGTTGCTTCATCGATGCGGCGCTTGATGTCGTCCTTTAATTCAAGCTCGCCGAATTTCGACGTTATGACCCCGAGCACCACGCGAACCCCCGGCGGCACGAAGCGCAGGGGTTGGAAATCGCCGGCGCGTTCGGAATCATATTCGAGAAAAAACCCGTCGATGTTGATCTCGTTGAACAGCACTTCGGCGACTGGCTCATAGCCGCCTTCGGCCATGGCGCGGCTGACCGAATTGCCCCGGCAGAGATGGACGGTCACCGTCATGTCGTCCGGCCGGCTGTCGATCGACCGGTTGATCAGATCGGCATAGGTTGATGGCAGCGTGGCGAGGTTTTCGCCCATGGCTTCCGCCCGATCCCGCATGCGAGGATCGCACAGATAGGCGAGATTGGTGTCGTCGAGCTGGACATAGCGGCAGCCATGGGAAGCGAGATCGGCAATTTCGGCGCGCCAGACATCTGCGGCGTCATTGAAGAATTCCGCCATGTCGGGATAGGCCGTCTCATCCACCGCTCCGCGGCCGCCGCGAAAATGCAGCATGCTCGGCGATGGGATACAGACTTTGGCGGTCCTGGTGACATGATTTGCGAGAAATTCATAATTGGCGCGCTGGATGCCGTCTTCGGGCCAGCTCAGCTTTGCCATGGTTTGCGGCGCCGGCGGCTGCCAGTCGCGCATGACTTCACCCACGGCCACGGCGCTGCGGTCGCCATGGGACGCCATCGGCATTTTCACACCGCCGATGGCGTTCAGGAAATCGCCGGACCACGACCCGCGCCGGAAATCGCCGTCAGTGATTGCCTTAAGTCCAACATCTTCCTGCTTGCGGACGATTTCGGCAATCAGCCGGTCCTCTAATTCGCGCAGAGCTTGCGCGCTGATTTCGCCGGCCCGTCGCCGGTCGCGCGCCGCCTTGAGTTCGTCCGGGCGCAGCAGGCTGCCGACCTGATCGGCCCTGAACGGGCCTTTCGAATTACTCGCGGTGGCCAATTATTCAATTCCTTAAACTGGGTTCGATGTCGACGCATGCTGCGATGGCGGCCGGTACGATGCAAGTATTTTGGCGTGTTAAGGTGGATTTCAGCGGCTTGTCGGCGTAAGTCAATTGACGAATAACCAACTGGTAACATGCCACAGAAATCCCTCGCCACGGATCAGGACAAGGTTCCGTATCAGCTTCAGCTGCCGGTCTATGTTGTTGCATTCTTTACCGGCAATCTGCAGCCCATGGCGGCGGTGATCATGCCTTTATGGGCGCTGGAGTTGGGCGCGTCGCCGATCATCATTGGATTGATCATCTCGGCGCGGCAGATTTTGACCGTAACGCTGTCGATCCATGGCGGCGCCATGCTGGACCGTTACGGTCCGCGCCAGGTGATCATCGTACTGGGGCTGATCGGCGCGGCAAGCATGGGGCTGTTTCCGTTGCTGCCGCTCATCTGGGCCGCGATCATCCTGCAGATGATTTCCGGATTCGCCGAAAGCACCAACTGGATCGGAACCCAGGCATTTGTCGGTCGGATGATGAAGGGCCAAGCGGTCTTCGCGGGGCGCATGACGGCGTCGGCCCGCGTCGGCGGCGTCATCGGCCCCATCGTAACCGGCTTAGCATGGGAAAATTTCGGCCCGGCCGGAGGATTTGCGTTCATGGCGGCCTGGATCGTCTTCGGCGTCGCGGCGTCGGTTTTCCTGCCCGACGACCGGGCTCAGGCGCCGGCAAATGAAAAAATACCCGAAAGCCTTCCGAAAAATTCGCTCGCCTCCAAGGTTCTTCCCAAACTCACCGACTACAAGACTGCGTTCAGATTGCTGCTTCTGCCAGCGGTCGCAATGGTGATCGCAGCGACGGTTATGCGCCAGACCGGAACCGGCATGCAGTCGGCGTTTTATGGCATCTGGCTCAAGGATATCGGGTTTACGGCGGGGACCATCGGGTTGTTAATCGGGATCGGCAATTGCGCATCCGCCGTATCGGCGTTGACCATTGGTCCGATAACGCGGCGATATTCGGAACACTGGCCGCTGATGTGGGCAATCGTTCTGGGCATTTCGGCGATCGCGATTACGCCCTTGCTGGGCACGCTGGAATTGTTGATCGTCGCGATCGCTTTGCGCGGCATCGGCCAGGGGCTAAATCTGCCGTTGATGATGACCATCGGCAGCCGGGCCGTGGGGTTCCATTTGCAGGGTCGCATGGCGGCGCTGCGGATATCCTTCAACCGGTTCGGCGGCGCCCTGGTGCCGTTGGGCATGGGGGCGCTGGCGGAGTTCATCGGTCTCGAATACGCGTTCTATGTGGTCGGCGTTGCCGGGGTCGGGATGGTCGGCGGGCTTGCGGTGTGGGTATTCATCGCTAAGCCGTTCGAGACCGAAGAGCCGTCTTGTTAATTCTGGATTGGGCTCCTCGGGAATTCCATTTAAGTTAGTGATCGATCAGGTAAAGGGAGTCAGAGACAGTGGCGAATAAGGATCTCAGGGACTGGATCGCGGAACTCGACGCGGCCGGTCAGCTGCAACGGGTATCGGGGGCGGATCGCGACGAGGAAATCGGCGCCTTCGTCGACATCTATATGCGGAAGATGACCAACCCGGCGGTGCTGTTCGATCAGGTTCCCGGCTTCGGCAAAAACCATCGCGTGCTGGCCAATATTCTGACCTCGGTGCCGCGCATCAATATTGCGCTCGGTCTGCCGCTCGAAACCTCGGAAGTCGAACTGGTGCGCTATTGGCGCGATTACATGAAAGACCAGCCGTCAATTCCACCGATCGAACTCAATGGCGGGCCGTTGCTGGAAAATGTGAGTACGGGCGACGATGTGGATATCACCACCATCCCGACGCCGAAATGGCATGAACAGGATGGCGGATATTTCATCGGCACCGCCTGCATGGTGGTGATGCGCGACCCGGATTCGGGCTGGGTCAATTACGGCGCCTATCGGGTGCAATCGCACGGTCCCAAGCTGGCCTCGCTGATGACGTCCAAGGGCAAGCACGGCAATCTGATCATGCGCAAATATCATGAGCGCGGCAAGCCCTGCCCGGTGGCCGTGGTGGTCGGCATGCATCCGGTGCTGTTCATGATGGCCGGGCTGGAGATGCCCTATGGCAAGAACGAATATGACTGCGCCGGCGGGTTGCAGGGCGAAGGGGTCGAGATCATCAATATGCCGGTGACCAACCTGCCGGTGCCGGCCAACGCCGAAATCGCCTTCGAAGGGTTTCTCAGCCCCGACGATCTGGTCGATGAAGGTCCGTTCGGCGAATGGACCGGCTATTACGCCGGCGGCGCCAACAAGGAACCCGCGATCCGCATCGAAACCCTGATGCACCGCGACGATCCGGTGTTGCTGGGGGCGATCCCGGCGGTGCCGCCCAATGACGATACCTTCTATCGCGGATCCTACAGATGCGGCGCTGTGTGGAACCAGCTGGAAGCCGCCGGCATTCCCGAGGTCAAGGGCGTCTGGGCCCACGAAGCCGGCGGCAGCCGCATGTGGCTGACGGTATCCATCAAGCAAATGTATGGCGGCCACGCCAAGCAGGCCGGGCTGGTCGCCTCGCAATGCCATGCCGGGGCCTATGCCAATCGCTGGGTCGTGGTGGTCGATGACGATATCGACCCGGCCAATATGAACGACGTGATCTGGTCGATGTGCACGCGCTGCGACCCCCAGGATCAGATCGACATCCTCAACGGCTGCTGGTCGACCCATCTCGACCCCATGAGCTACAGCTACGAAGACCCGCGCAATTCGCGCGTGGTGGTCGACGCCTGCAAGCCGTTCCGGCGGCGCGACAGCTTTCCCGAGGTCGCCCGCGTCAGTCCGGAACTGGAAGACCGGATGTGGGAAAAATGGGGCGACAAACTGCCGCCCCGGGGGTGATGGCGTTCAGATCAGCTATTCCGCCGCAACCTGGAACGGCGCGATCGGCGCGAGGTCCGACAGCAATGCGGCCGCGTTGTCATGCAGGATCGCACGGCGCGCATCTTCGCCGATATCGGCGGCGATGAGTTCCCGGTTCGACCATTCGCAGCCGAAATCCGTGCCGTCGGTGCCGAACACGATTTTGTCCGCGCCATAAGCCGCAACGCCCAGTTCGATGGCGCCGGCGCCGAAGGAATTGCAATCGACGAACAGGTTGGGTTTGACGAAGCGGGTCGACGGCATGGGCTCATCCGGCGTGTCCAGGCCGTTGCGGTGATCAAGGCGTTCCATCTCATAGGGAATATTGCCGCCGAGATTGTGAATATGGACGCGCAGATCCGGATAATCGTCGAGAATATCCGTGTAGCACAGGGTCATCATGTTCGATGATAGGCTGGCCTGCATGTCGAGCGTGCCGAGGCGCGGGCTGAAATTATCCGCGCCCACCATCACGCGCGGCCATTTGTCGCCCGGACGCGGACCCCAATGAATGAAAATCAATGCCCGGTGGCGGTTGGCCGCCGCCAGTATCGGACGATAAGCTTCCACATCCTCATGGGTCATGAAGGCGTTGCCGGGCAGAATCGCGCCGACAATACCGGGCAAATTCATGGCGCGGTCGAACTCGGCAACCGCCGCGTCCATATCGGACTGGGGCAACGACGCATAGGCGGCGAACCGTCCGGGATGGGCCTCGGCAATGGCAGAAACTTCGTCATTGAACAGCCGCACCAAGGGCAGAGATTCTTGGACCGGAAGACGTTCGATCCACTGAAACCCGCCCAACAAGGACAATACGGCGGTGGAAATCCCGCGCCGGTCCATGACCGCCAATCGGTCATCTAGATTGTCGAATGCCTTGTCGACGGGATCGGTCCCGCGCCGCGTTCGCAGAACCTCAACGCCATCATCGCCGGGCTCGATCAGTGGCGGTGTATTGCGCGCGCGCAAGGCATCCTTCAACGCCGGCGGCCGCCAGTGGGAATGCATATCGATGGTCATGGGAAGCATCTCCGTTTCGCGACTGATAAATGAGAAAAGTATGCTGCCGGATTAACGGAGGAATGGCAATATCCGACCGAATTCGCCTGCTTGTCATTGAAATTGACAAACCTTGGATGAAGGGCCAACGTACAGGCCTCTAATAACCGATTTAATTGGGAGAAGCTTATGTCGAAACGTATTTTTGCGGCCGCCTTGATGGCGGGCGCCGTTTGCATGGTGGGCGCCGGAACCGTTGCCGCCGCAGAATTGAAGCTCAAAGCGGGTTATTTCATCAGCAACAAAAAGTCGCTGACCCGTCAGGCCTTTGATCATTTCGTCGATAAGGTCAATGCCGAAGGCAAGGGCGTTGTGAGAATAACATCCGTCGTCGGGAAGGAATCGATCCCGTCGCGCCAGCTGGGCAATGCCGTCAAGAGCGGCCTGCTCGACCTTGCGGGTACGCCGCCGGCCTATATGGCCAATCTGGTCAAGCTCGCGACCGGGTTCACGCCCTCGATCAAGACCGCGAAAGAAATGCGCGCCAACGGCGCGTGGGACATCTTCAAGGGCCTGTTCGCGAAACAGGCGAATATGCATCTGCTGACGATGTATGGCGGCGATATCGTCTTCCATATTTACAGTAACAAGCCGATCACCAAGATTTCCGATTTCAAGGGCATGAAGCTGCGCACGTCGAACACGTACAAGGCGTTTTTCGATGCGCTTGGCGCGCGGACGCTGCAAATGCCGCGGCGGGAAATCTTCACCGCCATGGAGCGTGGCGCGGTCGATGCCTTCGCCAATCTCGACTCCGAGGTGATTTCGCAAGGCTGGTTTGAAGTCGCGAAATACCGGCTGGAGCCTGGTTTCTATCACCCGATCATCATCGTCGGCGTCAACATGCAAAAATGGAAAGGCATGACCTCGGCGCAGCGGGCCGTCATGAACAAGTCCGGCCTCTATCTTCAGAACGAGCTGTCCGCCGATCTCGGCCGGAAGGATCGCATCCTCGGCGCAAAGCTGCATAGTGAAAAGGGCATGAAGCTCAACAAGCTGACCGGCGCGGACGCCGAGAAATTCCTGGATCTCGCCTATACCGCACAGTGGGATGTCGTCGAAAAGCGCGACCCCGTGATCGGGAAGAAGCTTCGGGCCTTGATCGGCAAGTAACGCCCGAACACATCGGCCGATCAAATATGCTCCGGGGGCCATTGTCCCCGGAGCACGTTTTTCCATAAATAGTAGGGGCGATCCAATGAAGAAGCTGGGTGAAGCTTTCGACCGCTTGCTTGCCCTGACCTCGGTTATACCCGGGGTGATCATTGCTCTGTTGGCGCTCGGGGTCGCCTGGGAAGTCTTTACGCGAAATTTGGGCGTGTCCGGTTTTTACTGGATGCTGGAAGCGGTCGAATACGGGCTGTTGATCCTGACCATGATCGGGGCGGCCTATGTGCTCAGCATCGGACGCCACGTGACCGTCGATCTGGTCCTCGGCGCCCTGCCGCCGCATATTCACCGATGGTTCCGGATCGTCATCGATCTGGTGATTGTCCTGGTCTCCGCGATCATTCTTTACTACGGGACCGTCGTCGCGCACCTCGCCTATGTCGAGGATTCGACGCTTTATAAATCCTTCGACATCAAGGAATGGATGCCAATGGCCGTGGTGCCGGTCGGTATGCTGCTTTTCACCATAGAAGCGATCCGCCAACTTATCCGTTCGATCTATTCTAGACACGATGATCGCGGTCCGGAATCCGAGATGAACGAGGTATTCTGAGTTATGGAATGGTACTGGGCGCTCTCCTTCCTGCTCGGATTAGTCATGATTCCGATGTTTCTCGGCGTTCCCGTGGCGATCGCCTTTTTCGGTGCCAACATAATCGGCGCGTTTACTTTCCTTGGCGGTGAGCCGGGGTTGATTCAGTTCGAACGAAACATGGTCGAGGGGTTGGTACGCTTCTCTCTAGCCCCGGTGGCCATGTTCATTTTGATGGGCGAAATCCTGTTCCACACTGGCGTGGCGATCCGCGCGATCGACGCCATCGAAAAGCTTATTGCCCGGGTTCCGGGACGGCTTTCCCTGGTCGCGGTCACTGGTGGGACCGTGTTCTCGACGCTCTCGGGCTCCTCGATGGCCAATACCGCGCTTCTCGGCACGACCCTGATGCCGGAAATGAAGCGGCGCGGCTATCACAACAGCATGGCGATGGGGCCGATTTTGGGAACCGGCGGAATCGCGATGCTGATCCCGCCCTCGAGCCTGGGGGTGCTACTGGGTAGCCTGTCGGGGATATCCATCGCGGGCATTCTGATCGCCGGCGCAATTCCCGGCCTGATAATGGCGGTGGTTCATTTCTCCTATGTGATGATCCGCTGCACGCTGAACCCGGATTTGGCGCCGGCCTATGACATGCCCGAGACGACATTCTGGGAACGGTTGAAACCGACATTGATCTCTGTGGTGCCTCTGCTCAGCCTATTCCTTGTCGTGGTGGGCAGCATTTTGGTCGGCATCGCGACGCCGACTGAATCGGCGTCCCTGGGAACCATCGGCGCCGTTCTCGCCGCGGCTGCCTACCGGTCCCTGAAATGGAAGGATTTGTGGAAAGCCATTACCGAGACCGGAAAGCTTACGGTGATGATCTATTTCATCATTGCGGCCTCGTTGACTTTTTCGCAAATCCTGTCGTTTTCCGGAGCGACCGCCGGCATGCTGTCCCTGATCCAGGAAGTTGACCCCACGCCGTTGCTTTTGCTTTGTTCCATGATGCTGCTGATGCTGGTGATGGGCTGTTTCATGGACCCGGTAAGCATCATGCTGATCACCCTTCCGTTCTTTATTCCCATGGCGGAACAGATCCATATTGATTTGATCTGGTTCGGGGTCCTTATGCTGCTGGCGCTGGAAATCGGGCAGACCACACCACCCTTCGGCATGCTGCTGTTTGTCATGCGCGGAGTCGCGCCGCCGGATATCACCATGCGTCACATCTACGCCGCCGTGACGCCCTTCGTGTTGCTGGAAATCGGCATCCTGGTGTTCCTGATTTTGGTCCCGGGCGTCGTCACCTGGCTGCCCAAGCTGATGGCCGGATAGGCCAGCGCCAAACCACCGTTTCCATCGGTCTTAATATTCGGTATTGCTTTTCCATATCATCAGTATACTGTGTATTTATCAAACCCAAGGCTGAAAGGGCATCATGTTTTTAAAAAATCATTGGTACGTGGCGGCCTGGAGCGAGAATGTCGGGCGCGAACCGCTGGGACGGGTAATTTTAGGCGAGTATGTATGCCTCTATCGCACCGGGAACGGCGCGCCGGTGGCGTTGGAAAACCGTTGCCCGCATCGCAATCTGCCGCTCAGCGAAGGCAAACTGATCGGCGATACGCTGCAATGCGCCTATCACGGCATAGAGTTCGATTGCTCGGGCGCCTGCACCCATATTCCGGGCCAGACCGAAATTCCCGCCTGGGCGAAAGTCAGGCACTACCCGTTGGCGGAGCGCAATCGCTGGGTCTTCATCTGGATGGGCGATCCCGATCTGGCCGATGAAAGCCTGATCCCGGATTATCATAAATATCTCGCCGACCCGAACTGGGTCGCGGTGACCGGCCAGACCCATGTCCAGGCGGGCTACCGTCTGGTGCTCGACAATCTGCTGGATCTGTCGCATCTGACCTATGTGCACGGCTCGACCACCGGTAATGCCGCGGTCGCGGAGAACGCCGTGTTGGAAACCGAGACCACCGGCGACACGGTCCGCGTGACCCGCACCATGAGCGATATTCCGCCCGCCACGGCCTTCGTCGAATATGGCGGATACCGGGAAAATATCGACCGCTGGCAGATCAGCACATTCATGGCGCCGGGCTATATCGACATCTGCAACGGATCGGAAAATGTCGGAACCGGTACGCCGAAAGACGCGCGTAGATCCAGCCAGGGCGATTGGGGCTTCGTGGTCTATCACGCTTTGACGCCGGAATCCGAAACCACAACCCATCAGTTCTGGTGCGTTGCCGGAGAGGACCGCTGCGTCGCCCCGGAAAACCGGGAATTGTTTGGCGATCAGATGCGCGACGTCCTAAAGGAAGATCTCGACATATACGAAGCGCAGCAGAAAGGAATCGATCTTGATCCGTTGGCCATCGGCGGCGACGCCAATCCACGCGGCACAATTCCGGCCGATGAGGGGCTGCTGCAGATGCGCCGCATCATCCGGCGGCTCTATGGCGCCGAACAAAAGGCGGCCGCTAACTAAAGCTGACCTCGCATGTGCCGATCCCTTCCAATTCCACGCGCGCATGACAGGGATAGTTTTCGATCCAATGCACCGGGGTAAGCGACCCGGACATCACGATTTGGCCCGCCGTCAACATGCCGCCCTGATCGGCAAGGGCGTTGGCAAGCCAGGCGACGGCTTCGAGCGGATTTCCCATCACCTCGGAGCCGAACCCCGTGTGAAGGGTCTCGCCGTCAAGGATCATCCGGCCCTCGACCTCTTCGAGCTTCATATCAGAGCGATAATCGACCGGCGTCCCCAACACGCATGCCTTGTGAAAAAAATCATCGGCGATCAACGTGCCTAAACCACGCGCCAGAAAATCACCAAACCGGTTCTGGACAATTTCGATTGCCGGGATCACGGCCTTGACGCAATCCTTGACATCTTGCCGCGTGACAGGCGACCCCGACTGCGCAATATCCGCCCCCAGCCGCAGGGCAATTTCACATTCAAGACCGGTAACCACCGCCACGCCCGGCGTCACGGAGGTCTCCGACGCCAGAATATTCGTCCCAAAAATGCAGCCGTAGGCCGGCTCCGCGACCTTGAGGATATCCTGCATCACCCTGGTGGTCGCCCCCACCTTGTAGCCGGAAATTTCGCCCTGACCGTGTTTCCCGAACCAATCGCCGAGCGCGGCTTGAACTTCATATCCTTCGGCCGAACCGGCGGGGGTCAATTCATCGGGAAGTTCCGGAACCAGCGAATTGTCCAACCGGGCGCGGCCCAATATTCCCGCCGCTTGAGAGATATCTGACTTTTTCAAGTTCATGGCAGGCATTCTGTTCCAACCTCAGTTTGCCGTAAAGCGGCAATCACGCCCGCCATCGTGAGGGAGCTCGGTTTGTCCCGGACGGCAGTCAATCGTTATATGAGACATCTCATTGACGAAGGATTTATTGAAGCGACCGGCAAGACTAATGCGCGACGCTACGCCCTCAAGAAAATTTTCGAGATGTTATTTGAAATTTACGGAATCACGAAACCTAGTTCCGGAGATACGATATGGAGATTTCGGGTACTGCCGTACATAAAGACATTCCGCAGAATGTCATAAATGTATGTCATTATGGAATATTTCAACAACGTAATAGATCACTCTTTGAGTGACAGGGCGCTGGTTTAACTTCAGAAAACCTATACTCAAATATAAACGATGATATTTGATTCTGAAGTCGGAATTTTCCAGCAAATTCAAAATGAATTCGATTTGCCGATACAAGAACGGCGCTCCTTGAATTGTCGAAAGTCAAACTGACTGCAGACAATGAGCATCACGCGGGACAAGGGATATTATTCACGTCGCGAATGTTCGATGATTTCATGATCCGTTCAGGTGGTAGTTCATATAGAAAACGGTGAGAATATGGAAATGAATGGCTGATCGAGTCCGGCGACAACATGGCAACCATCGACGGCACGGTAAGGGAGATAGTAATCGCAATGGGGGAGAATTGGACAACAAGAGAAGTATTCAACAAATATCAAGTTGCAGAATTTAGTTTTCTCGAAACGCACATTCCAATCCGGCTCGGCGAATATCCGGGGAGCAACTCGTTTCCAGGTGGCAGGCAAAACGCGTACTCGCTCGATATGAGGAATTCACTGAAATGATATTAGAATTTAGGGGCGTGGATGATATTGGGCAGCCCTTCGCGGATGAATTATTCCAGGAATTCCGTTAAATCATCCGGAGATAAAAATTTCGATGACGAGAACCAATAAAATTGTGAAACAAATGATCAAATACGTTTCGGATTCTGCTGATAGAGATTAATCCATACAAATCTTGCGGACGCCGGTCATGCACGGCACACTTTGGCGCAGTTCGAACTAGCAATTATCAGACAGGGCAAGATCATGAAGCTTTTGACCATTGATGTGCCGCGCGGCGGGCGGCCAGGCGTGCTGACCGGCGACGGGGATGTGCTCGACTTACTGGGCGCGGTTGACGGCGAAACAATCGCGCAGTGGTTGCCGTCGTCGGTGCGCGGCATTCTGGAAGCGAGCGATGACGGGCTCGACGCGGTGCGCCGGGTGCTTGATGGCGTTGAGTCTTCAACAAGCGAGCAAGATCGTCTGCGCGAGACTGGCGCGCTGCGCGCGTTCGATGAAACGGCCCTGCTGGCCGCGATCCCCGACCCGCATCTTATCCTGTCCGAAGGGCTGAATTACCACAGCCATCTAATGGAGATGAGCAATACGCCGGCGCCCGAATACCCGACCGCCTTTATCAAGGTGCAATCGTCCCTGACCGGATCAGGCAAGCCGATCATCGTGCCGCCCCAATGCCCCGACATGATCGATTTCGAAGGCGAGCTCACGGTAGTCATAGGCCAGCATTGCCACCGGGTAAGCGAGGCGGATGCGCTCAACCATGTCGCTGGCTACACGATCGTAAATGATGTCTCGGCGCGCGACTGGATCCCCGGCTTCATGGCCGCCGAAAACAAGTTCGGCACGATCTTGGGTTGGGAACGCAACATCATGGGCAAAAACCTGCCGAGCTTTTCGCCCTGCGGCCCGGTCATGGCCACATCGGATGAAATCCCCGACCCGCATGATCTGCAGATCACCACCACTCTTAATGGCGAGGTCATGCAATCGGTAAAAACCGATGATATGGTCCATGGCGTCGCCCAGATGATTTCGTATTTTTCCCAATGGTACCAATTGCAGCCTGGCGACATGCTGACCACCGGCTCGCCCGCTGGCGTCGGGTTTGGGCGCGACCCGAAGGTTTTCATGAAGGCCGGCGATCTAATTGAGGTCGAGATCTCCAAAATCGGAAAGCTATCGAATAGATTGGTTGCGCAAGAGTAACCACAGGGATCGATTTTCAAGCCATGCCGCTGACCGTCACACCCTTGCACCAGAAATTTGCCGCTCGGCTATCCGGCGTCGCTTTGCGCGGCGATATGAACCCGGGTGATCTGGCTGGGATCAAGGCCGCGCTGGCGCAATATGGCATCTGTGTGGTGGGTCATGACCGGCCTTTGTCCAGTGAAGACCATATCGCCTTTAGCGAGTTGCTGGGTCCGGTGGAAGGCCGATCGGTTCTCAAGGTGTCTGGCGCACCGAAACAGAGACGTGTTGCCCAACACGAGATCATCGATCAGAGCAATATGGATGAAACCGGCGAAATTTTTGCGGATAACGACCGGCGCCTGGCGTTCAAGCGCGCCAACCGGCTGTGGCACACCGATATCTCCTTCCACCCCAACCGGGCCACCTGGTCGCTGCTGTCAGCCCATATTCTGCCGCCCGAGAACCCGCCGACCGAATTTACCGACATGCGGGCGGTTTATGACGCGTTGCCCGCCGCCGTGAAAACCAAGCTCGCTGGGCTTGTCGTCGAACATTCCTACTGGCATTCGCGGGTCCTCGGCGGTGGACCGGAACCGACCGATGAGGAACGCGCCTCGCGCCCACCGGCGCAGCATATGCTGGTGCATCGCCACAAACCTTCGGGCCGCCGGGCGCTCTATCTTGCATCCCACGTGACCCATATCGTCGACTGGCCGGAGGACGAAAGCCGCGCGCTGCTTGACGAATTGATGGAGTTCGCCACCCGGCCGGAATTTATCTAGAGCCACGATTGGTCCGTCGGCGAGGTGACAATCTGGGACAATCTCTGCACCATGCACCGCGCCACCGCATTCGATGACCAGCGGCACCGCCGCGACATGCGGCGCACCACATGCCGCGAATTCGCCGTTTAACAAACTCAGAGACAAAGACAAGGAAGCTTCGCCCGATGAACATGAAAGCGTTGATGATCGAGGACGATGGCGATGTGACCGCCGAAGAACATTGGGCCAAACGGGGCGATATCGATCTTTATATTTACCGGAAATTTGTTCCCTCGGCGCGGGCCGAAAATCCCGACCGGGGCGTGTTGTTTCTGGTCCACGGATCGTCGTTTTCGGCGCGGACTACCTATGATCTCAGCGTTCCCGGCCAGGGTGAATATTCGGTGATGAACGTTTTCTCCCGGCTCGGTTACGACGTCTGGACCATTGACCACGAAGGTTATGGCAAGTCGACCCATACGGACGGGTTTTCCTATATTGCGGACGGGGTGGAGGATCTGAAGGCCGCCATGCCGATCGTCGAGAAGGAAACCGGCATTTCCGCATATGGTTTTTATGGATCGTCCTCGGGCGCGCTGCGCGCCGGCGCCTTCGCCAATGCCTGCCCGCAACGGGTTGCGAAGCTTGCCCTGGCCGCGCTGGTCTGGACCGGCGAGGGCTCGCCGACCCTGAAACGCCGCGCCGAACGGATCGACGAATGGCGCTCCAGCAACCGCCGCATTGTCGACGAATCGGCCTACCGGAGAATATTTTCCCGCGATGTAGAAGGCCTGACGGTGCCCGAACTGCCCGCCGCCGCAGCTGCTGCCGAAATGGCCAATGGCGGCGGCAGCGTGCCCAACGGCACCTATATCGACATGTGCGTGAACTTGCCGTCCATCGACCCAACTAAAATTTCCTGCCCGGTGATGATCTTCCGGGGCGATCACGACGGCATCGCCACCGAGGAAGATTTGATGGGCTTCTATGCCGCGCTTCCTACCAAGGAAAAGCAGATCGTCATGGTATCGGGACAGGCCCACAACACCTCGCTCGGCATCAACCGCCACCGCTTCTGGCACGTCCTGCACGGGTTTCTGGGTACGCCCGATCGGTTGGATTGACGGGCTGATAGACAGGTTTAACCGGCGCATGTAAACTTCGCCTCAAATTGCGTTGGGAGGCGAAACGGCCAAATAGCCGACCAACACGTCCAGAGAAGGCTTGCAGCGGTTCTCGTTGCGGATGTTGGCGGCTACTCGCCCCTGATGGAACGCGACGAGAGAAGAACCCGCAGGCCTGCGAATCCTGCATGCCAAATTCCTCGATCCCCGAATTACGACCAATGGCTGCCGCATCGTCAAGACCTCCGGCGATGGCATTCTGGTCAAATTCGGTAGCGTCGTCGACGCGGTCCATAACGCCCTCGCTATTCAATCTGCCGTGTCAGGACGCAATGACGCTTTACCCGAAGACCTCCGGATTGTTTTCCGGGTCGGCATCAATGTGGCGACGTGATCGTCGAGGGCGACGATATTCACGGCGATGGCGTCAACGTGGCGGCGAGTTTCGAAGGGCTGTGCGGTCCCGGCGAGGTTTATGTTTCCGTTGCAGTCCACGACTAGGCGGCGGGAAAGCTGGCGGCCTCATTCGATGATCTGGGCGAACAAATAGTCAAAAATATCGCCCGACCGGTCCGGGTGTACGAGGCGCGAGCCCAATCAAAAGATTCATCCATCGCGTCCGGCGGCGCGGAGCCGCTTACGCTGCTCGACAAGCCGTCCATTGCGGTATTGCTTTCGATAATTTCTGCGGTGACCCGGAGCAGGAATATTGTCCGACGTCATCAGCGAGGACATCATCATCGAATTGTCCTGCATAAGATGGTTTTCGTGACCGCGCGCAATTCGAGTATTTGATACAAGGGCCAGTCTCCCGAGATACAGCAGGTCGCCACGGAACTGGGTGTGCGCTATGTGCTGGAAGACAACGTGCGCAAAGCGGGAAACTGCGTGCGGATTACCGCCCAGCTCGTCGATGGCGCGACGGGAAAACATATCAGGACGGAACGATACGACCACGAATTGGAAGACACATTCGCCGTCAAGGACGAAATCACCCGAACCGTCGTCGCGGCCATAGAGCCAAAGCTCAGCCGGGCTGAACAAGAACGCGTGCGCCGGAAACCTCC
>JAYZAW010000218.1:0-5842 GCA_036339495.1 Pseudomonadota bacterium
CCGCGTCGAATTTCGATCCGAGGCGGTTCAGCAAGCTCAGGATCGGCGGCGCGGGATTGGCCTTTACCGCATAGTAGATATCCGCCCAGGGCGCGGCGTCGCGGAGCGCAAGATAGTTCCGCTCGACAACATCGAGATCGACCACCAGACACGGCGTCCCGGGTCGCTGATCGGCGAGGAATCGCGCTATTTTATGACTCATCTCGAATTTTTCAGGCAGTTCGACGAACGGCGCTGTTATACGCAGGTGAAACCCGCCATGGAAGAAAATTTCATATGGTCGCGGTTCTGGCCTTCTCCCCCACCCCGATAAGTGTGAATCTCAAACGCTCTCAAAATCGATCCGGAATTAGCCCTGTTGGCCGCGGCCAATTTTACACCTTTTCTTCCCGGCAATTCGCCGCGCCGAGCAGCCTGCTGACGGTAATACCATCATCGCTCATAGGCAGGATGATGCCGCGATACAGGACCGTGCAGCCGCCTGGTTTCATAAACTCGCCGCCACGGGAAATGGGCACCTGCTTGGCGATGACTTCTTGCGCGAATGCCACCGATTTCTCGATCAAACTATCGCGCGGTGCCTTGGAAATCGGCAGGTTTCGAAGATCAATCGGCGAATACGCGGCATATTTCGGGCCGGCGACACGAGATATCGGATCGTCCGCATGGCCCGCAATATCGAGAACAAAGGAATAGCTCCAAATATCGGGGATCGATTCAGGATCGAGTTCGGAAAATGAAGGATATTGGCGCTCCCCCACCAACTCGCGCGAATGGCTGAGCAGACGGAGAACGAGGCGGCGCTCCATGCCATTCGGCGCGTCGTCGCCGGCATCTCCGCCGCTTACGGTATCGGCCACGCCGTCCGGCGGCGGGATTTCCGTTGACATGTCGTCCATGACAAACCCAATCGATTACACCTATTCAGGGTGCAAATTATCGAAAATTGGTTAAATACGAATGAAAGGACTAGGAGAAAACTTCAGAACCTTGCGTATGGCCGGACGTCGCCGGCGATTTCAGTCTCAGTGATATATTCCGCTTGCTTGAATTAATCGGCTGATTGCGCTGGGCGGGACGCGTGATATAACCGCGTATCAGCCATAATTTCAAAGCGAACATCGTCAAATGGCCGCCTCTTCCAAGATCATGCTCCTCAACGGTCCGAACCTTAATATGCTGGGGGTTCGCGAGCCCGAAATGTACGGTACGGACACGCTCGACGATATCCGCGTGCTCTGCCTGGACAAGGGCGCGGCGCTGGGCGTCGAGGTCGATTTCCGTCAAAGCAACAGCGAAGGCGAGCTGGTCGGCTGGATCCAGTCGGCGAGGGGCGATCATGCCGGCATCATCATCAACCCGGCGGCCTATACCCACACGTCGATCGCCATCATGGATGCGCTGATCGCGGTCGAGTTGCCGGTGATCGAATTGCATTTATCCAATCCGCTGCGGCGCGAACCGTTCCGGCGTCATTCATATGTGTCCGAGGTCGCGCGCGGCGTGATCTGCGGTTTCGGCAGCCACGGTTACGAACTGGCGCTCGATGCAATGGCCCGGATTATCGGCGTCGGGGGCGACGGTTCATGACCGGATTCAATGTGGATGACGAACTGGTTCGCAAACTGGCGGCGCTGCTCGACGATACCGGGCTGACCGAAATAGAATACGCCAAGGGCGAGGAGTCGATCCGGGTGTCGCGCGGAACAACCGCGGCGCCGCCGGGACCGGCGGCGATTTCCGCCACCGCGGTTGCGGCCGCTTCGCCCGCGCCGTCGAGTGCGGCGGGAAGCCATCCCGGCGCGGTCACGGCGCCGATGGTGGGGACGGTCTATCTGGCGCCCGAACCTGGATCCGCGCCCTTCGTCAGTCTCGGCGACATGGTGATCGAAGGCCAGACGCTGCTGCTAATCGAGGCGATGAAAACTTACAACCCGGTCCGCGCGACGCGTGCCGGCAAGGTCGTGAGAATTCTGGTCATGGATACCGCGCCGGTGGAATACGGCGAAGAGCTGATTATCCTGGAATAGACGGGCCGCGGAATGTTCGAAAAGGTCCTTATCGCCAATCGCGGGGAAGTCGCCCTTCGGATTCACCGTGCCTGCAAGGAAATGGGAATCCAGACCGTCGCGGTTCATTCGACCGCCGACAACGACGCCATGCATGTCCGGCTTGCCGATGAAAGCGTCTGCATCGGACCGCCCTTGGCGAGCCAGAGCTATCTCAACATCCCGGCTATCGTGTCGGCCGCAATCATCGCCAATGCGGACGCCATCCACCCCGGATACGGTTTCCTGTCGGAAGACGCCAATTTCGCCTCCATCGTCGAGGAGCATGGGTTTACGTTCATCGGACCGTCCCCCGATCATATCCGCGTCATGGGCGACAAGATCGCCGCGAAGTCGGCGATGGTAAAGGCAGGCGTACCCGTGGTTCCGGGATCCGACGACGCACTCGACAACGCGCAGTCCGCGCGCCGCATGGCGGACGAAATCGGTTATCCCGTATTGCTCAAAGCGGCGGGCGGCGGCGGCGGGCGCGGCATGAAAATCATCGAGCGGCCGGATGAAGTCGCTGATGCGTTCAGCGCCGCGCGTGGCGAAGCCGCCGCCTATTTCGGCAATGACACCATCTATATGGAAAAATTTCTCACCGGCCCCAGGCATATCGAAATTCAAATCATGGCCGACAACGCCGGCAATGCGGTTTCGCTCGGCGAACGGGATTGTTCGCTGCAACGCCGCCATCAGAAGATGCTCGAGGAAGCCGGATCGCCGGCACTGAACGACGACCAGCGCAAATCAATCAGCGAAATTTCCCGCAAGGCGATCAAGAAACTGGGTTACCGCAGCGCCGGCACGCTGGAATTCCTGTATCAGGACGGCGAATTTTATTTCATCGAAATGAACACCCGGCTTCAAGTCGAACATCCCGTCACCGAAATGGTCACCGGCATCGATATTGTCCGGGAACAGATCATGATCGCGGACGGCGCGAATCTGGGCCTGAAACAAAAAGACATTTCGATATCGGGACACGCCATCGAATGCCGCATCAATGCTGAATCTCCGATTGACTTTTCGCCGTCGCCCGGCTTGATCACAGATTATCACCCGCCAGGCGGTCTCGGCGTGCGGGTCGATTCCGGGCTGTATTCGGGCTATCGCGTGCCGTCCAATTACGACAGTCTGGTGTCCAAGCTGATCGTGCACGGCGCGACGCGCGATGAATGCCTGATGCGGCTACGCCGCGCGCTCGAGGAATATGTCATCGGCGGGATCGAGACCACAATCCCGTTGCTGGAGCGGGTTATTCTTGATCCCGAGTTCATCAGCGGCAAGTATGATATCGGCTGGCTGGAAAAATTCGTTGAAGCGGAGGGATAAGATAGGCAGTCATGGCGGTTCTGTCTCCCGATACCCTGTTGCGCGCATACTCGATCGGCCTGTTCCCCATGGCCGAGCGCCGGGATGACAATACGCTGTACTGGATAGATCCGGAAAAACGCGGCGTTCTTCCGCTGGACGGGTTCAAATTTTCCAAACGGCTGCGCCGGACGATCCGCCAGGGCCGGATCGAAATCCGCTGCGACACCTGCTTCGAGGATGTCATCCGGGCCTGCGCCGAACCGGCGCCGGACCGCGACGAAACCTGGATCAACGACGAAATCGTCGAAATCTATTCGGAGCTTCATCTGATGGGACGCGCCCACAGCGTCGAAGCCTGGTGCGACGGCGATCTGGTCGGCGGGCTGTATGGCGTCTCGCTGGGCGGCGCCTATTTCGGCGAGAGCATGTTCAGCCGCGTACCCGACGCCAGCAAGGTCGCCCTGGTGCATCTGGTCGCCCGTTTGAAAAAGGGCGACTTCAAGCTGCTCGATATCCAGTTTGTCACCGCGCATCTGGCCAAGTTCGGCGCGATGGAAATCCATCGTGGCGGATATCGCCAGCTATTGGCCGACGCGCTCGACCATCAGGCGACATTTCATCGCGAGCTGTCGCCGGCCGAACTGGAAGAATTCCTGCAATCGACCGCCCAGACGTCATAGACCGGATGCTCCAACGCCGATAGCGCCGGGCTGGACGCGAACATCCAGCCGGAAAAATGCCGTTTCGGGCGTTCGCCGTGGCGAATTTCATCGATCTCGAGAAACACAAAGCTTTCCGGCGGCTCTTCCGGCGGGCGCTTGCGGCAATCACGAACCACGATTTCAAGCGTCCCGAATCCCACGGTCACCCCGACCGGGGCCTCGAAGGTGGAAATCCGCGCCGTGACCTTGTCGAGCCCTTGGAGAATGGCGACCTTGTTGAGATCGGGACTTGGCGAGGTTTGCGCATATGCGCCGCCACCGCCAAATCCGATTATGATTGTCGCCAAGGCAAACGAAAATTTACGGGACCGGGTCACGCCGCTTCGGGCTTGCGGGCGCGGAACCGCAGGCGAACATAATCGGCGACCCAACGGCCTTCCGGTTCGAACAAGGTGGGACGGACGGCTTCGGTGATTTCCGCGAGGATGGCGGGGCGGTCTTCCTCGGGCATGGCATGCAGGAATGCCTCGCCGAATGTTTCAAGCCACGCCTCCATCTTGCCCGGCAACACGGTCGGGCGCGGGATCAACTCGATAGCCTCAACCTCGAAACCGGCGGCTTCAAGCCGCGCGCGGTAGTCTTCCGGGGTCGGGAAATACCACGGCGATACGGCCCGACCCTCGACGCCGCGCCGCGCCATCGCATCGACCATGGCATTGAATATTGTCGCCACATTGCCGGCGGCGCCCATCTCGCCGACAAGACGTCCGCCGGATCGAAGCGCCCGCCACATGCCATCGATCACCGCATCGGGACGCGTCATCCAATGCAGGGCGGCATTGGTCAGAATACCGTCGAATTCGGCGTCGAACTTCAGCGCGTGACCATCCATCACGTGGGCGTCCAGCCCCAGCGCGCGGGCGGCGGAAATCTGGTCGGCGGCGAAATCGACCGCGACCACCTCGGCACCCGCCTCGGCAATGCGCAACGTCAGCGCGCCATCGCCACAGCCCAGATCGAGAATCCGTTCACCGGCGCGGGGGGCCAGCATATCAAGCAGGGGGGCGCCAAGATCGGCCACAAATCGCGCATTGCGCGCATAGCGGTCGGCGAACCAGCGTTGGCCCTCGCAGCCTTGTTTCGTGCGGTTCCGGGAAAAGTTCTCGTCAGCGTTATTTTGGACCATCAGCCGCTTTGCCGCCCTTGTCGCCGGTCTGGCTGAATATCATCTGGCCGACCAGCGAGAACAAATCGATCGATCCCTGGGTGGTATCGATCTCACCGCCGACCAGGATCATTTTGCCGTCGCTGCCGGGCGAAAGCGCCATGTATTTATCGCCCAGCAGCCCGTCCGATGTAATCGCCGCGGAGGTATCCAAGGGAAGTTTGATGTTCGTATCGATGTTCAGCTTTACCACGGCAAGATATGTCTCCGGGTTCAGTGCCTGATCGGTGACGGTTCCGATTTTGATGCCGCTCATGCGGACGTCGCTGCCGCGCCGGATACCGTCAATACGGTCGAACTTGGCGCTGATGGCATAGCCTTCAACGGTTATAAGATCCGCCTTGTCGTAGGCGAATAATACGAACAGGACCGCGATCGCGATAACCACCGCGCCCATGATGGTTTCAACTGAATTTTCACGCATCTTGCTGGTTTCCTCGGATGCAAATTTTCATCGAGATATTGGGAGGAGATAATTGCGAATTATATCCCGGATTAACTCCGAATCGCCGCCGATGTTATGCCCGTCATCAAGACAGTCACCATAGCCGTGAATTGGGCCGAAATTCTGACGGCTCCCAGGGCTC
>JAYZAW010000219.1:0-6078 GCA_036339495.1 Pseudomonadota bacterium
CTCGCCCACCGGCATGATCGACCACACCACGCGCTCGGTTCCAGGCAATGCCATCAATGTCCAGCTCCGCGCCACGTCGGTGCTGCGGCAGGGACCGAACTGGGTGCCGGCGTAAAGGGTTGATCCGCGCACCGCCATGCCGCGCACTTCAACATTTTCGGGTAATCCGCCGGTGACGGAACTCCACTCACCGGATTCGGGGGACAGATGATAAAGCCCTCTCGTCGCGACGCCGTCGGGCGCGCCGTCCCAATACCCGGCTCCAACCAATACCATGCTTTCCATGTCAGCGCTCCCCTGTGGATAGAACGTCGAGTTACCTGCAGAATAAAACAATTTTACTCATCCAATCACGTAAATTCGGGCGCGGGATAGGACGAGTTGACATGCTGGACACGCAAGCCTCGTAAGGGTCTAATCGGGAATATGGATTTATTGTTCAGGAAAAAAATTGGCGACTACGAACCGAAAATTCGATCTGATCTTCATACGCGGCCATTTATCGAAAGAGGCCGGGGCCGCATGAAGCTGAAATCCGGGGTATAGAAAATGTCCAACGCCACGGTAAACGGCGACCGGCTTTGGGCCAGCCTGATGGAAATGGCGCAAATCGGCGCGACCGCCAAGGGCGGCGTCAATCGCCAGACCCTGACCGATGGCGACAAACAATCCCGCGATTTGTTCATCGACTGGTGCCGTCAGGCGGGCTGTTCGGTGCGCATTGACCGGTTGGGCAATATCTTCGCCCGGCGATCCGGGCGCGACGATACGCTGGCGCCGGTACTGGCGGGCAGTCATCTCGATACCCAACCCAGTGGCGGCAAGTTCGACGGCGCATACGGCGTCATATCGGCGCTCGAGGCGATCCGCGCGCTGAACGACGCGGGTGTCGAGACCTCGCGCCCGATCGAAGCCGTGTCCTGGACCAATGAAGAAGGCTGCCGCTTTACCCCGGCCATGGCTGGCTCGGCCGCGTTCGCCGGCGTGGTGTCGCTGGACGACGTGCTGAACCGCGCCGACCGGGACGGGCTGGTGTTCGATGATGAACTCGCCCGCATCGGATATCGCGGCAATGAAGGCCCGAATCCGGGCGATATCGCCGCCTATTTCGAACTTCACATCGAACAGGGACCCCTGTTGGAAAGCCAAAATCAAACCATCGGCGTGGTCCGCGGCGCGCAGGCCCAGCGCTGGTTCGATGTGGAACTGACCGGGCAGGAAAGTCATGCCGGCACCACGCCCATGGTCGCGCGCCGCGACGCGCTGCTGGGCGCGGCCCGAATTGTGGAGGCGGTCAACCGGGCTGGATTCGCCCATGCGCCGGACGGACGCGCCACCGTCGGACAGTTCGACGTGCTGCCAAATTCGCGCAACACCATTCCGGGTCACGTGCTTCTGACAATCGATCTACGCCATCCCTTGGAGGACGCGCTGACCGCCATGATCGGAGAATTCGAGGCGGCGGCCCAGGATATCTGCGGTGAATTGGATCTTGATATCGAGATCCGCGAAACCGCCCGCATCGCCGCCATCGAGTTCAACGATGTTTGCATCGCGGCGGTCGCCGCCGGGGCGGACGCACTGGAATTGGGACGCATGGACATGATTTCCGGCGCCGGCCACGACGCCTGCAACATGGCGATGATCGCGCCGACCTCGATGATCTTCATCCCCTGCGAAGACGGTATCAGCCACAATGAAATCGAAAGCGCCACAAAAGAAGACTGCGCCGCCGGCGCGGACGTTCTACTGCGCGCGGTGACGGAACTGGCGGACAAGGCTTAAAACCAAGGATGAATCGTTTTTATTGAAGAAGGGTTCGTAGTAATTCCGGTCGATTCGGAGCTGGGAACCGGGTGCCCTGTCTGAGCCTAATGCTAACGCCGTAATGCCTATTCCGCCGCCAGATGCCCTTCGCGGTTCTTGTAAAGCTCCTCGTCCGCGTAGCCCATGGTTTCGGGCTTGCCGACGCCGAGCATGACCTGGAAATAGACCGGTTCCAGGCTATCGTTTATGTAGCCATGGATCACGCCCGGTGGGCAGGCGACGCATTCCCAGGGGCCGAGGCGCCTCTGGACCTGACGGCCGGTGCCCTCTTCCTCGATAAACACGGTCAGGAAACCCTGCAGCACGAAAAATATTTCCTCGACCTCATGGGTGTGGGCGGCGTTGCCCTGGCCGGGCTCCACGAACATGATGCTGAGCGTGAAGCCGCGCGGCGGGATGACCGCGGGGTCGAGATGCTTGCCGGATCCGCCGGCGCCCATGAAACGGTGCTGGGCGCGCTTGAACCCTTCGATTTTGGCGTCCTCGAAGGCTTCCCAGTCGGGTGTGATGTCACTGAACCGCCGGGTAAATTTTTCAGCGATTTCCTCGATGCTGGCGCCTTCGAGTTCCTGGGGCCGGGGGTGGCGTGCAACGGTCATGATCGGATCCTTCTTTATCTAGTTACGAATTTTCATCAGTTTAAACCCACATCCCGACGGTTTCAGCCCTGAATTTCGTCGACCCGGCGCAGGATCGCGTGAATCGGGCCGTCCGGAATTCCCAACGCGTCAAGATGCCGCACCGTTCCGGCGACATATTCCCGGTTCGATCCACGTTCGCCCGAAGCGCCGGCAATACAGACCGCCATTTCCTCCAGGCTCTGCTTGCCCGCATAGATCGGATCGGCGCGGTTGATGACGAAGGCGTGGGCGGGGATCGATCCTTCCGGCGTGGTCGCGGAAACGCGGCGGCAGAAATAAATATCTTCCTGCAATTCCCGGTGTTCCAGATATCGCGCCACCTGATCGCGTTCGGCGGCCGCGACGCGCAAAGCAAGCCCGCGGCACGACCCGCCGAAATCCAGCCCGAGCGACAAGCCGGGCCGTTCCGGCGTCCCGCGATAGATCACCGATTGCACGCAGAATGCCCGGTGGTAGCCGCGCAGCAGGGCGGTTCGGGTTTCGGCGACCGGAAACGGCGCGTCCCACATCAGCGATCCATAGACAAAGAACCAGACATCGCCGGGTTCATGATAGATCACCTTGTGACCATCCGGATTGAGAGCGCTCATTTATTGATTAGCGCGACGCCGGCGCCCGCCAGTATAATGCCGCCGATCGCCAGCGCGCCCAACGTCTCGCCGAACATCATAAAACCCATGATCGCTGTAACCGCCGGGGTCAGATAAAAAATGCTGGTGACTTTGGATGCCCGTCCGATCCGCAGCATATAATAAAGCAGGCTGATCGCCGCGATCGACAGCATCAGGCTAAGCCAGATGAGCCCAAAAATGAATTCGCCGGTCCACAAAATCTCGCGCGTCTCAAAGGCCAGCGCCGCAATTGTCATCAAGACCGCCGACGCGGCGAGCTGCAGCGCATTACCGCTGCGCAAATCCAGCGCCGCGCAGAATCTTTTCTGGTACAGCGCACCGGCGGTAATGCCGAACAAACCGATGAACGCCAACGCCAGTCCGGCACCCGTCGCGGCGCCGACCGACACCCGTTCCCAGACCACCATCCCGACGCCGACAAATCCGATCGTCAGACCAACCCAGCCGGCGGCGCTGATTTTTTCACCCAGCAGACGCCCGACCAGCCCGGCGGTCAGCAACGGTTGCAGCCCCACGACCAGCGCCGACACGCCGGTTGAGACGCCTTCGGCCACGGCGCTGAACACACCGCCGAGATAAATGCCGTGCAACAGCAAGCCGGCGACGATGATGTGGCCGCCTTCGCGCCACGTGGCGGGCCAGGGCGCGCCCAGGGCGATGGCGAGCAATGTCAGCGCCGCCGCCGCGATCGCAAACCGTATCGCCAAAAACGTGAGCGGCTCGGTATAGGGATTTATATATTTCGCGCCGATGAATCCCGTGCCCCATAGCAGCACGAATATCACGGGAACGGCCGCAACGAGTACCGATCTCGCACCGGACGATGATGTCATCACGCGTTTCCCCCAGCCCGGCTGATCAGCGCCACCCCGGCGGCCGCGACCCCAAATCCCAGGATGGCGATAACGCCGAATGTCTCACCATAGGTCAGGTACCCCAATACCACGGCGGTCGGCGGGGTCAGATAGAACAGGCCGGAAACCCGCGCCGCTTCGCCACGCCGCAGCATGAAGTAATACAGATTCGTCGCCACGAAGGACAGGATCACAACCAACCAGACCAGGGTAAAAGACAGCTCCCAACCCCAGATAACTTCGCGGGTTTCAAGCAACAGCGCGGCCCCGAAACAGGCCGTCGCCGCGACCGAATGCTGAATGATCATGCCGGCGCGCAAATCCATATGGGCGCAAAAACGTTTTTGATACAGCGATCCAGCGGTGATCAGAAACGGCGTCAGGGCGATCACCGCAAACCCGAGCGGCGTGCCGGTTCCGATATTTATCCGTTCCCACATCACGGCGGCCAACCCGCCGAAACCGAGCAGGAAGCCGGCCCATTGGATTGCGGTAACGCGCTCGCCGAGCCAGCGCCCGACCAACATGGCGGTAATCAATGGCTGCATCCCGGCGACCAACGCCGCCAGCCCCTGGCTGACGCCTTCGCCCAGGGCGACGAACATGGCGCCGAGATAGGCGAATTGCAGCAAAAACCCGGCGACGGCGATATGGCCCACCTCGCGCCAATCGCGCGGCCAGCGCACGCGGACGAAGGGCAAGATGGCCATGACGACCAGAACATTGAGCCCCGAACGCGCCGCCAACAGGGTGAAGGGTTCGATATAGTTGAGCCCAAATCTTGTGGCGGGAAACCCGGATGCCCAGAACAGAACGAACAGCCCCGGCGCGTAGATGACCCAAAGCGGCGTCTTGCCCGATTGAACTGGGGTTTCGGTCATTTTCGGCCTGTCGCCAAAGCCACGCCGGCGACGGCGACGGCCATGCCGCCCAGCGCGACCCAGCCCAATGTTTCATCGAGAACCGCCCACCCTATCAGCGCCGTGGTCGGCGGGCTGAGATAGATCAGGCTGGTGACCTTGGCGGCCGCGCCGCGCCGCACCAGCCAATAATACAGCATGATCGCGATGACCGATAAACCGAAGGCGGACCAGAGCAGCGCGAACAGAAACTCACCGGTCCAGCGCACGGCCATGGTCTCAAAGATTGCCGCGAGCGCGAACATCACCACGCAGGAGGCAAAATTCTGTATTGCCACAGTGGTTCTGATATCGAACGCGGCGCAGTATTTTTTCTGATAGAGCGTGCCCAAGGTAATCGCGACCAGGCCGAACGCCGCAATGGCGAATCCGGCCAGCGGCGCGCCGGCCAGCGTGACCCGCTCGGCAACCACCATGCCAAGCCCGATGAAACCAAGCGCCAGACCGAACCATTGACGCGGGCTCACCCGTTCGGCCAGAAACGAGCCGGCCAGCGCGCCGGTCAAGAGCGGCTGCAACCCGACGACGAGCGCCACGATTCCGGTGGATACGCCGAGATAGATGCCGTAATAGACCCCGACCAGATAAAAACTTTGCACCATCAACCCGGCGGCGACGACATGACCGAAGCCTTGCAGAGTGGGCGGCCATTCGGCTTTCCATAGCAAGCAGATCGCCAATAGCGCAGCGGTGCCGATCACGAATCGGATGGCGAGAAACGTAAACGGTTCGGCATAGGGAAAGCCGTACTTGGCGGCGACGAACCCGCTGGCCCAAAAAAAGATGAATAACGCCGCCGCGCCCGCGACCCAGCCCGGGCTCAACGGCGCGTCGCGCGCACCCGCCATGATGAATTGTTCTTTCCGCTTTTTCTATTTGGACCGAAGTGTACTGCGCAAGACGGGACGTGCAAAGCGACGCTTCCCGTCTCGACGCAGTCTTAAACCGCGATTATAACGGCGAGAAGGAGGGTTCGATGCGGCGTCGATTTCTGTTCGTCTTAGCCGGTTTGCTGGGCTGCGCGGCGATGCTTTATAGCGGATTCTGGTTCATTGCATCCGGCAATTTGCGTGACGGCGTGGAGAGCTGGGCCGCCGATCGCCGCGCGGCCGGGTGGAAAATCGGCTGGAGTGAATTGTCGATCGACGGTTTTCCGCTGGCGCTGCGCGCGCGCGTCACGGGCCCCCGGGTCGCGGGACCCAAT
>JAYZAW010000220.1:0-4400 GCA_036339495.1 Pseudomonadota bacterium
CGGAGCATCAGCCTGGCCGGCCTCGGCAGGTACTGGCAGGCGATCGACGACCTCAACCGCGCGATCGACATCGACCCCGGCCGCACCGAAGCGTTTGTGTTCCGCGTCAGCGCCTGGCGCCGCGTGAAGAGTCCCGAACTCGCCACCGAGGATATCGAGCGCGCGCTGAGGATCGACCCGACCCACCCCGGTGCGCTGGTGGAAAGCGGCAATATCCGCATCGATTCCGGCGACAAGGACGGCGCGCGGCGCGACTGGATGAAGATCATCCGACTCGCGCCATGGTCGGCCTCGGCGGAAACCGCGCGCCGCAACCTGGAAAAAATCGACGTGAAGCTTAAATAGTCGGCGCGGCTAAAAATCCAGATCCGCGTAATGCCGCGGCGGCGGTTCGCCGGGGATGTGATCGGCCAGTATCGCGCGGAAGGACGGGCGCGACTTGACCCTTGCGTACCAAATTTTTCCGGCTTCGAAATTTTCCCACGGCACGTCGCCGAGATAATCGACCGCCGACAAATGCGCGCCGGCGGCGATATCGGCCAGCGAGAATGTATCGCCGGCCAGCCAGGTGCGCCGCTCGGTCAGCCACGCAATATAGTGCAGATGGATCTGGATATTGGTCTTGCCGGCGCGAATCGCGCGGGAATCGGGCTCGCCCATGCGCAGAAACCGCTTCATGATTTTTTCGCCGACCAGGTTGTCGGTCACCTCGCGATGGAACTTGCCGTCGAACCAGGCCACCAGCCGGCGCACCTCGGCACGCGATGCGGCGTCTCCGGGAAAGAGCGCCGGATCAGGGTAGGTTTCGTCGAGATATTCGCAGATCGCATTTGAATCCGCCAAAACCGGACCGTCATCCTCCACCAGCACCGGCACTTCGCCGGCCGGGTTCATGGCGAGGAACGCGTCGCGCCGTTCCCAAAGGCTTTCGGCCTTGAGATCGAATTCGAGCCCTTTTTCGGCCAGCGCGATGCGGACCTTGCGGCAGAACGGTGAAAGCCAGAGATGGTGGAGCGTGCGCATGGGATTTTAGTTTAAAGTAAATCCACGGCACATGGTACATCGGCGCGCTCTTATTCCAAGTGGCTGTGAACAATGCTCAGGCGCGCTGTTCCTGGTCTTCCTCGGCGAAGACGGGCTGATCGTACTGCCCGATCATCTCCTTCGGAATGACCTGCCAGAATTTGCCGACCTCTCGGTCCCAGTCGATCAGCAGCCGTTCGGCGAAGCGCGACTGGGTTTCCTTGGCGTGGGTTTCGATCATCCCGCGCAGCAAGCCTTCCCAATGTGGCGTCTGGATGCGCTGATAGATCACGGTGTCTTCATTGACATGTTTGGCAAAGCCGTCGTCCTTGTCGTGGACGAAGGCTATGCCGCCGGTCATGCCGGCGCCGAAATTATCACCGACCGCGCCGAGGATGGCGACCGTGCCGTTGGTCATGTATTCGCAGCCGTTCGAGCCGCAGCCTTCGACCACCGCGTCGGCGCCCGAATTGCGCACCGCGAAACGTTCGCCGGCCTGGCCGGCGGCATAAAGACGCCCGCCGGTCGCGCCATAGAGCACGGTATTTCCGATGATTGTGTTGTCGACCGAGCGCAGCTTGCTGGCGGTCGCCAATCGAATGACGATCGTGCCGCCGGACAGCCCCTTGCCGACATAGTCGTTTGCGTCACCGAAAACTTCAAGCTTCAGCCCCTGCACCGCGAAGGCGCCGAGCGATTGGCCGGCGGATCCACGCAGTCGCACGGTGATATGACCGGTCTGAAGCCCGGCCATGCCGAACTTCCGAGTGATCATCGACGACAGCTTGGTGCCGATGGCGCGCTGGGTGTTGCGGATATTATAGGCGAGCTGCATTTTCTCGCCGCCTTCCAATGCCGGCGCGGCATCCTTTATCATCAGCGCATCGAGGGTTTCGGGCACCTCGTTGCGTCCTTCAATGGTGCAAAAATGGGGATGCTCGCCCGGGTCGGCCTGAACCAGCAGCGGATTCAGATCGAGATCGTCGAGATGGGGGCTGCCGCGGCTGACCTGGGTCAGCAATTCGGTGCGGCCGATGATTTCCTCGATCTCGCGCGCGCCCAGCGAAGCCAGGATTTCGCGCACTTCCTCGCCGATGAAGCTGAACAGATTGACGACTTTTTCCGGCGTGCCGGTGAATTTCTCGCGCAGCCTTTCGTCCTGGGTGCACACGCCCACGGGGCAGGTATTGGAATGGCATTGCCGCACCATGATGCAGCCCATGGCGACCAGCGCCGCCGTGCCGATGCCGTATTCCTCGGCCCCCAGCAGCGCGGCCACCACGACGTCGCGGCCGGTCTTGATGCCGCCGTCGGTGCGCAGCACCACCCGGTGGCGCAGCCGGTTCAGCGTCAGCACCTGATGCACTTCGGACAGGCCCATTTCCCAGGGCAGGCCGGCATATTTGATCGACGATTGCGGGCTGGCCCCGGTGCCGCCCGAATTGCCCGAGATCAAAATCACATCGGCGTTGGCTTTGGCGACTCCGGCGGCGATGGTGCCGATACCGCTTTGCGCCACCAGCTTCACGCAGACCTTGGCTTCCGGGTTGATCTGTTTGAGATCGTAGATCAGCTGTGCGAGGTCCTCGATCGAATAGATGTCGTGATGCGGCGGCGGCGAAATCAAGGTGACGCCGGGCGTCGAATGGCGCAGCCGCGCGATCATGCCCGACACCTTGAGGCCCGGAAGCTGTCCGCCCTCGCCCGGCTTGGCGCCCTGGGCAATTTTGATTTCTAGTTCGCGGCAGTTGTTGAGATATTCGGCGGTGACCCCGAACCGGCCGGACGCAACCTGCTTGATCGCCGAGGAGGCGTTGTCGCCATTGACCCGGGGGGTATAGCGGATCGGGTCCTCGCCGCCTTCGCCGGAATCCGACTGGGCGGCGATCCGGTTCATGGCGATGGACAGGGTTTCGTGCGCCTCGGGACCAAGCGCGCCAAGCGAAATGCCGGGCGACACCAGACGTCGTCGAATCCGGGTAATCGATTCGACTTCTTCCAGCGGCACCGAGTCGTCCTTGGGCGCAAACTCCATCAGGTCACGCAGGTTGACCGGCGGCGATTGGCGGATCGCCTCGCCATATTTGCGGAACTGCGCATATGAATCATTGGCGACCGCCGATTGCAGCATGTGAATCTGCGGCCCTTGGAAGGCATGAGTCTCGCCATTGCTGCGGTAGCGGTAAAACCCGACAACCGGAAGCAAGAGGGCATCGGAGCCAAAGGCCCGTTTATGCAATTCCAGCAGCTTAAGCCGGATGCCGCTGAGACCGATGCCGGAAATTCGACTGGCCATGCCGGGAAAATAGGCGGCAACGAGCCAACGGCTGAGGCCGACGGCCTCGAATTTATAGGCGCCGCGGTAAGAGCCGATGATCGAAATGCCCATCTTGGACATGATCTTGAGCAGCCCCTGATCGACGGCGGATTTATAGCGCCGCACGCATTCATTGAGATCGCGGTCGCCGAACAGGCCGCGCCGGTGGCGGTCCGCGATGGTTTCCTGGGCCAGATAGGCATTGACCGTGGTTGCGCCGACGCCGATCAGCACCGCGAAATAATGCACATCAATGCATTCCGCGGTCTGGACGTTGAGGGACGTAAAAGTTCGCAGCGATTCCCCCACCAGGTGGCTGTGCACGCCGCCGATGGCAAGAATCATGGGAATCGCGGCCCTGTCCGGTCCGACCGCCTTGTCGGTCAGGATCAGATGAACAGCGCCGCCGCGCACGGCGTCTTCGGCCTGGCGCTGGATGCGGTACATGGCGCGGCGCAGCGCCAATTCGCCCCGATCCGGCGAGAAGGTACAGTCGATTTCGACCGCCTTGTCGCCGAGATAATCCCGCATCGCGGCGAATTCGCCGTTCGACATGACCGGCGATTCGAGCTGCAGCAGGCGCATCTGGCTTTCGTTTTGCTCGAGCACATTGCCGAGATTGCCGAGCCGGGTCTTCAGGCTCATCACCGAATATTCCCGCAGCGAATCGATCGGCGGGTTGGTGACCTGGCTGAACGACTGGCGGAAGAAATGATGCATGCCGCGATATTGTTCGGACAGCACGGCCAGGGGCGTATCGTCGCCCATGGATCCGGTCGCTTCCTTGCCGTCGTCGATCATGGGCTGGAGCAGCAGCTCGATTTCTTCCATGGTGTAGCCGGCGGCGACCTGGCGTTGACGCAGCGCGTCGCCGGTATACTCGACCGGCTCGGCCGCGCCGGTCCCGATCAGACTGTCGAGCAGCGTGAGGTTCTTGCCCCATTCGGCGTAGGGATAGGCGCCAGCGAGGGATACCTTGAGCTCCGCGTCGTGGTACAGCGCGCCTTTCTGGAGATCGACGCCGATCATCTGCCCCGGTCCAAGCCGGCCTTTTTCGACG
>JAYZAW010000221.1:0-11573 GCA_036339495.1 Pseudomonadota bacterium
AGCGGGCCGGAGCCGACTTCATTTAAAAGGACAAAATTATGCATGACATCAATATCCCCGAAATTGTCGCCGAAGTAACCGAGGCGTTTATGCGTTACGAGGCCGCGCTCGGCAGTAACGATCTCGATACCATCGATTTGCTGTTCTGGGATGATCCGCTGACCTTGAGATACGGGCCCAACGGCACCCTGCTGAGCCATAAGGCGATTTCCGATTTCCGCCGGGCGCGCGATATCACGGGGGTCGAGCGCACGCTGCAAAATACCCTTATCACCACCTATGGCCGCGATTTCGCCACCGCGAACACGGAATCGACCCGGCCCGGCAGCGACGCCATCGGGCGCCAGAGCCAGACCTGGATGCGCACGGCGGACGGCTGGAAGATCGTTTCGGCCCATGTTTCTGATTTTCCGGGTTAGAATCTAAAACGGCGACCAAATGGTCGCCGTTTTATATTGTCAGGCCGCCAGGCTAGAATTCCCGGTGATCCATTGGGATTGGGATTTACAGCGCTTGCAGACGCGTTCCCCGGACCAGGCGCTTTCAAAATCGTCTCTGCACATCAGGCAAGAACGGATTTTTACTTGATTGTTTTCGTTTTCGTTTGCGGCATCCAATTCGATCGCCTCGGACATGCATGGTCTCCTTTCAATGTATTGTTGTCTTCGTGAACAAGTACAATTTCGCACAATAATTATAAAAAATTACAAAGACATGTCGTTAAAATTTCTTATTAGTTAAGAAGTGTAATTGAATACAATTTTATGTAGATATTTTTCAAATATAGTTTGGACGGTCAAATTCCCGCCGTCGGTTTTGACAAGTCATGGCTGAATGCTGATACTCGCCGGAAAAGGAAACCGACGGCTTTGGCGGATATGAATATGGACAGCATTGAAAAACTGGTGGAGCCGTCGCGGGTGCATCGGCGGGTCTATACGGACCCGGATATTTTCGATCTTGAAATGGATCGCATCTTCGGTCGGATCTGGGTATTTGTCGGCCATGAAAGCCAGGTCCCCGAGCCCGGCGACTGGATCCGCGGCCGCATGGGCACGCGCCAGGTCATTGTTACCCGCGACGCTGATGGCAAGCTCAACGTGCTCGACAATCGCTGCGCCCATCGCGGCATGCAGGTCTGCCTCAAGGAAAGCGGCCATTCCCGCACGCTGGTCTGCCCCTATCACGGTTGGGCATTCCGCCATGACGGCGCGCTCGCCGGCGACTCCGCGCCGCGCGGTTACGCCAAAAGCGCCGATCTGACCGATCCGGCCTTTGCGCTGAAATCCGCGCCCCGGGTCGAGAGCTATCGCGGTTTCATATTTGCCAGCATGGCCGAGGACGGCCCGGGTCTGCCGGATTTTCTCTGTGATATCGCCGCCGCGCTCGATAATGTCGCCGACCGCTCGCCCGAGGGCGAGGTCGAATTCGCCGGCGGGGTGGTGCGCCAGGAATTCGCCGGCAATTGGAAAATGCACATGGAAAACGCCTGCGATCTGGTGCATCCGGGATTCGTGCACGCGTCGGCTGTCGACGCGTCGCGCGACCATATCGCCGCCGCGCCGCCCGGGTCGGCGACGCAGCAGGCGATCCAGATGTTCACCGGCAACGGCATTTCGTTGGAGGAATGGGACGCGCTTGGCGTCTACGGGTTCGAAAACGGCCATTGCTATATGGACGGCTTCTACCGCGACGGGATGCTCGACCCCGGCATGGCCGACCCGTCCTTTGTCCGCTACCGCGAAATCATGGTCGATCGCTACGGCGAAGAGCGGACCAGGGAAATTCTCGGCCGCGATACGTTCAACAACCTGATCTATCCGAACATCTCGATCAATACCCGGTTCCAGCAGTTCCGCGTGATCCAGCCGATCGCCGTGGACCGCACCCATATCCATAGCTATTCCCTGCGGCTGAAGGGCGCGCCGGAGGAAATGTTCAAGATTTCCGTGCGGTTCGTGTCGACCGCCAATTCGCCTTCGTCACCCATTTCGTCCGACGATTTCGCGATCTTCGAAAGTGTCCAGTCGGCCCTGGCAAACGGCGACCGCGAATGGGTCGATTTTTCGCGGCGTCTCGGCGATGAAGCGCCAATGGGCAATTCGGGCGTCCGCGACAACGGCACCAGCGAACTGCCCATGCGCACCCAGCTCAACGCGTGGCGCAATCTGATGTGCGCAAGTTGATGTCGAAACTCGACGATTTGATTTTAATACGCGCGGTCGAGGAGTTCCTGTTCTTTGAAGCCCGCCTGCTTGACGGGCGCGAATTCCAGGCCTGGGCCGAATTGTTCGCCGATGACGGCATCTATTGGGTGCCCATGCGCGAAGGCCAGGAAGACCCGCTGACCGAACATTCGATCTTTTATGACGACAAGGATTTACTCGACGTCAGGGTCCGCCGGCTGCTGCATCCGGACACTCTCGCGCAGATTCCCGCCTCGCGCACCCGCCACGTGGTCGGCAATGTTGTGCTGGACGAGACGGATGGCGATGAAATCCACGCGCGCTCAAACCTGGTGATGTTCGAATACCGGCGGGACGAACAGCGGGTCTTCGGCGCCGAAGTGCAACACCGGCTCCACCGCGTGGAGGATGGCTTCGAAATCGTCCTGAGACGCGTCGATCTGGTCAATTGCGAAGCCGTGCACGGCTATATGTCGGTACCGTTTTAGGATGGCTGAAAAAGGCGTGGCAATTAGAAAACTCCCCTCCCCCCTTGAGGGGGAGGTAGGGTGGGACGCCGCCGCCGGTAGGCGGCAAAAAGGTTTCATGGCGCTGACGCGCCGCCCCCCCACCTTAATCCTCCCCCTCGAAGGGGGACGAGAATTTCTTGTCACTAATATTTTTAGTCGGAACGCAAACTATGGGTGTCCGAAATGATGGCGGGAGTGGATAAAGGCGCGGCTCTTATCATCGGCGCGGGCGATGCGCTCGGCGGCGCGGTGGCCCACCGGTTTGCGCGCGCGGGCTTTACCGCCGTGCCCAGCCGGCGCAAGGTTGATCAGCTCCAGCAACTGGTTGACGACATCCGGGCGGCGGGATTCGCCGCCGAGGGCCTGCCGTGTGATGCGCGCGGCGAAGACCAGGTCATCGCCCTGTTCGACCGGATCGAATCCGATATCGGCCCGGTCGAGGTGGCCGTGTTCAATGCGGGCGCGCAGCATAACGCGCCCATCGCCGAGATGACCGCGCGGATCTACCGCCAGGTCTGGGAGTCCGCCGCGTTCGGCGGATTTCTCATGGGGCGCGAGGCGGCGCGCCGCATGGCTCCGCGTGGGCGCGGCACGATCATCTTCACCGGCGCGACCGCGAGCATGCGGGCCGGACCCGGCTTCGCCGCCTTCGCCGGCGCGAAATACGCTCTCCGCGCGCTGTCCCAGAGCATGGCCAAGGAGCTCGGCCCAAAGGGCATCCATGTCGCACATGTGATCATCGACGGCATGATCGAGTCCGACGCGGTGAAGCAACGCTTCCCCGAACGGACCGTCGCCAAGGGTGAGGACGGCATGCTCGACCCCGCCGCCATCGCCGAAAGCTACTACCAGCTGCACGCCCAGCCCCGCAGCGCCTGGAGTTGGGAGATTGATCTCCGGCCGTGGAGCGAGCAGTGGTGAGCGCTCCATTCCAGGTGGCGGAAGCGTCGATTGCGGATATCCACGCCGCCTATAAGTCGGGTGTGACCAATGCACGCGCGGTCACGCAAGGCTTCCTCGACCGGATCGAGACCTATGACCGGCGCGGACCGGCGCTCTGGTCGATCATTATGACAAACCCCGAAGCGCTTGCCGAAGCCGACGCGCTGGACCGCCATTTTGCCGAGACCGGCGAATTTGCCGGGCCGCTGCATGGGATTCCGGTGCTGGCGAAGGACAATTACGACGTCGCCGGGCTGCAAACCACCGGTGGTTCGGCGGCCCTGATCGGCTGGGCGCCGGAACGCGACGCCACCGTGATCGCCAAGCTGAAGGCGGCGGGCGCCATCATCCTCGCGAAAACGTCGATGTCGGAATGGGCGCGGGGCGGGCTCGACAACATCAATTCCGTGCTGCCCTCATTCGCGCGCAACCCGTACAACACCGCGCACGCGACCGGCGGCTCGTCGGGCGGTACCGGGGCCGGGCTGGCCGCGAGCTTCGGCGTGGTTGGGCTGGGGTCGGACACCTGGGGGTCCATCCGCAACCCGTCGAGCAATAACGCGCTGGTCGGGTTGCGGCCGAGCTCGGCGCTTGTCTCGCGCGCCGGCATGATCGGGCTTTACGATGCGCGCGACATGGGTGGCCCGATGGCGCGAACGGTGGCCGATCTCGCGGCGCTGCTGGACGTTGTCGCGGGCGTGGATGCGGCCGATCCCGGAACGGCCGAGGCGGAAGGGCATATCGCGGACCGCTATGCGGCTTTCCTCGACCCGGCCGGCGCGCGCGGCAAGCGCATCGGCGTGCTGCGCCAGGCTTTTCCACCCGACCAATCCGATCCATACGTGACGGCGCTACTGGACCGCGCGGTGGCTGACCTCGCCGCCGTCGGCGCGGTCATTGTCGATCCCTTTACCGTTCCGGAATTCGAAGAATTTCCGCGCCAACCGCACCCGCAAAGCGAGGTCCGGGCCGCGCTCGAAACGTATCTGGCGACGACCGGCGCGGAATTCCCCAAATCACTGGCCGAAATTGTCCAATCGGGAAAATTCCATCCGCTGCACGAAATGGGGCTGCGCGCGGCCATGGACGCGCCCCCGCCCGGCGATGATCCCATCGTACGCAATCTCGAATCCGATGAAATCCGCATGCGGGCGGCCTATGATGCGGCGATGGAGCGGGAAAATCTCGACGCCTTCGTGCTGCCCACGTCGGGCTACCCGCCCAAGCTCAACGGCGACCGCAACGTCACGCCGCCCGGCGCGACCACCTGGATCGCCTCGGGGCTGCACTGGCCCGCCGCAATCGTGCCCATGGGCTACAGCTACGAAGATTTACCGTCCGGCCTGCAAATCGTCGGCCTCCCCTGGACCGAACCAACCCTGATCGAAATCGCGCATGCCTACGAACAGGCGACGCATCACCGCCACCCGCCCGCAACCGTCCCGCCGCTGGGGTGAGGGCTAGTTATTCTAATATATGAATTTTATCCCTTAATTTCGCCATTTTTTGCGCTCACTATAAATTGCAATTGAAAACATGGCGGAGAAAAAGGTCTAAAGAATGGAATGGAGAAGATGGTGGTCGTTGCGTAATTTGGGGATTGTCTGCCTGAGTTTGACCATGCTTTCGGGATGCTTTGCAGGTATAGGCGTTTCGACTGCTCATCTTACAGACAATTATTTCGATCAAATCTTGAATGATAATAGAACCAATTCTGACTGAAAAATATTGCGGAACGAGTTGCAAATTAAATTTAAAGAAATTTATAAAGAAAACAGATCATTAGATAGCATTGTTGAATACTATTTTAATACCGGAGGCGGATGTAAATTCGGAATACATATCGTATGTAAATACCAAAACGAGATGCGTGCTTATGTGTATTGATTTTTATTAGGAAGCGAATTAGTAGGTGGGCTCCGATATACCTGGATTTTTGAAGCGAAGAGTACCTATGGAGTTCAGAAAATTTGATATATCCGTGACCACGGAACCTCTTATCCCATGACAATTAAAGTCATCGTCGAATATTGGGGAATAAAGGGGATGGGGTGGATGGCTCCCGCTCCCGGCATCGCAATGTGCCAAAGTGTGGTTTCCATCAAGGACCACGAGCAAAAGGAGCCATCCGCCCCATCCTCTTCAATCCTTCATAGGATAAAGAGCGCGATGAATCCGAGCGCTCCGACGACCGCGAAGGTTGCCTCGAATAAAACGCCTCCGGCTTTGTCCCGACGATCCGGGACGTCTTTGTAATTCATGGCCGCGCCCAGCACGCAGCAGGGACCGCTCAACTGATCGCTCATCATTTTCTCTCGGTTTCGAATTTGGAACCCTAGCCCTCCGTCACCTCGACAATCACCGACATGGCGGTATCGCCCGCCGCGCAGCCCGTGAATAGCCCGTTGCCGCCGCCGCGCATGGTCAGCTCCTCGATCAGTTCGATGATGCAGCGCAATCCCGTCGGGCCTTGCGGGTGGCCCCAGATCAGGGAGCAGCCGTAATTGTTCATGCTCATCACGTCGATGCCCATTTCGCGCGCAAACACCACGTCGTTCACGGCGAACGGGTTGTGGGTCTTGATGGCGTCGATGGCGTCGATTGACAGATCCGCATCGTCGAGCGCGCGCTGGGCCGCCGGGACGGGGGCGTAGGGCATCATGGCCTTGTCGACCCGCGCCATGCCGAGGCCCCTGATGCGGATTTCCACGCCCGAGCCGTGCGAAATGTCGCGCGCGCGGTCGCGCGTCGTGACGATCATGCCGGCGCTGCCGTCGGCCGGGTGGGTCTGGCCGGCAAAGGTCACCGTGCCGCCGTCCTTGACCGGTTTCAAATCCTTGACCCCGTCATGGGTGGCGGGCCGGATACCCTCGTCGGTTTCCAGTGTGGCCACGGTCTTGCGGAAGCGCGCATCGGGCACCGCGAAGGGGAGGGTCATGTAGCGCTTGTGAAACGCGCCGTCATTATTGGTGGCGTCGAGATATTGTTCGCCGCGCCGGATCGCCACGTCATGCTGTTCGGCGGTGGTGATCTGCCATTTGGCGGCGACGTTTTCCGCCGTGTCGATCATGCCGCACTTGGCATAAGGGTCGCTGGAAAAATTATCGAGTACCACATTCTCATGCGCGCCGACGCCGCCGGGTGCCGCGGGGGCGGGGTAATACAAATGCGGGCTGTTCGACGTGCGGTCGGCGGTCAGCACCAGCACGGCCTCCGCCGCGCCGCCGTCGATCTCGAGACTCGCCGATTGCAGGCAGCGCGCGCTGGTGGCGCAGGCCTGGCTGATGGTGGGGCCGGGAATATGGTCGGCCCCCATCATGGCGGTGATCCAGGGCAGCCCCCAGAACGATTGCTTCTGCGGAATGGTGATGCCCAACACGCCGACATCGATCTCGTCGGTGGAAATCTTTCGCCTGGCGAGTTCGTCCTTGGCCACATGGGCGGCGAATTCCAGGCTGTGCAGATGGGCCATGGTTCCCTGCCAGCGCGCGAAGGGCGTCGACCAGTAGCCGCCGTGGGGGATATAGGCGTCTGTCATTTTGGGGACCTTTCCCGATAGAACACATGTTCAAGCTGGGCCGCGTAGCCCGGATGGCTTTTCTTTAACGCCGCCCAGGCATTGTCGGTGGCGCGCGCGGTGTAGCCCGCGCCGTCGCGCCGCTTGATCGAGATCACCTTCAACCCCGCCATGTCGAGGGCCTCGTCGTCCTTGCCGGTTTCGACCCGCATCGCGGTATAGGATTTGGTTTCATGTTCGAGCATGGTTTTTTCCAATAGCGCGCGCTGATCACGGCTCAGCCGGCTCCAGCGGTTCAGGTTCATGACCGACCCTGTAACGATTTGCGCGAAGCCGGGATTGATGCGGTATTTCAGCCGTTTCGCGCGGAACACAGCCTGCAGCCCGACACGGGGCCAGATGATGCCGTCGGCCTTGCCGTCGAGCAGCGCGTCGAGCGCTCCCGGGAAGACCGCCGATATGGGATCCGCGCCAAGTGATTTGAGGAACTTTCCATACATTTCGTCGGCCGCAATTTTTGTTTCGGCGAGATTGGGCAGATTGTCGGAAATGCGCGGCGCGCCTTTGAGATAGACATGCAGCCGCGCGCCGCTGTTCAGCATGCCCAGGAAGCGCGATTTGGCGCGCACCCGGTAAATCTGGTCGATCAGCGCCATGCCGCCATTGGCGCGCAGCTCCTTGGCCTTGATTTCGCTGGCGCTGATCGCATTGGCCTCGGGAACAAGTTTTGCATGGGCGGTGACCGGTCCGAACGCCATGTCGAGCCGGCCGGAGCGGACTGTTTCAATCGCGCCGTTCCCACCGACCAGCTCAATCCGGAACTTCTTTTTGCCGCGTTCATTGACGTCATGAACAAAGGCCAGGAAGCCCCGCGTGTAAACGCTCGATGCCGGCAGCGCGGTCGTCGCGCGCAGAACGATCTCGGGATCCGCCGCGCCGGCGGGAAAGCTCGGGATACATGCGCAAAGGGCAAGCAGCGCCGCGCGTGAGATTGTCTTCATGTCATGGCCTGTCGATCATTCGTCCCCGAATGTATGGCCTCTCCCGCAATCCGCCAACCGGTTTTGATTATCGGATTCCTATGCTAAATTCCGTCAATTATCCGTCCCCGCGCGAGGAGAGAGCGAGATGCAGCTGCACGATATCCATCATGTCGCGATCAAGACCCAGGATCTCGAGGCGACCAATAATTTCTATGACAAGGTGCTCGGCATGGAAAAGGTTTTCCGGCCGGATTTCGATTTCCCGGGAAGCTGGTTCAATATCGGCGAAACCATGGTCCATATCATGGCCGGCAATGCCGGTCTCGACAATGACGGCAACGTTCCCCGCGGCGGCGCGTCGGTTGATCACATCGCGCTGACCGCCAATGGCTTCGACGAATTTAAGAAGAATTACGAGGACAACGACATCGAATGGCGCCAGTTCGCCATTCCCGAATTCGGCCTGTGGCAGCTTTTTGCCAAGGACCCCAACGGCGTGCTGATCGAGCTTAATTTCACCGCCGAGCAAGAACCCGAGGGATCGGTCGGTCCCAGCGACGATCAAAAATTTCTGCCCGGTCAGTTCTAGGCGATTGATCGTCATTACATGCGCATCCGTCCGGCGGTCACCGAACTCAACCATTCCCTCATTCGCGAAGTATCCGAAGCGAATATGGGGCGCGATGGTCTGATCAAGCTGTGGTTCGGTGAACCCGACACGGCGACGCCTGATTTCATCAAGAACGCGGTCACCGCGGCGCTGGCCGACGATCACGTGTTCTACGCCCAGAACCGGGGCGTCCCGCAACTCTGCGACGCGATTTCGACCTATGTCAGCGCGCTGCACCAACGCCCCATCGGAACCGATCGCGTGACCGTGTCCGGGTCGGGCATGAACGCGATCATGCTGGCGTCGCAGGCGCTGATCGACCAGGGCGACAACATGGTCAACGTCGGCCCGGTCTGGCCAAATTGCCGCGAGACCGTCCACGTCATGGGCGGCGAAACGCGTGTGGTGTCGCTGCATCCCGACGACGGCGGCCGCTGGGCGCTCGATCTTGACGAGCTGTTGGATGCCTGCGACGACCGGACCCGAGGGATCTTCGTCAACTCGCCGGGCAATCCGACCGGCTGGGTGATGCCGCGCGTCCAGCAGGAAGACTTGCTGACCGCGGCCCGCGAGCGCGGGCTGTTCATCGTCGCCGACGAGGTCTATGTCCGGCTCGCCTATGAGATGCCGCGCGCGCCGTCATTTATCGATATCGCGGCGGAAGACGATCCGGTGATCGTGATCAACAGCTTTTCGAAATCCTGGTCGATGACCGGCTGGCGGCTCGGCTGGATGACCCATCCGCCGGCGCTGGGCGATATCTTCGCCAAGCTGAACGAATACAATATCGCGTCGCCGACCACTTTCGTGCAGCATGCCGGCATCGTGGCCATCACCGAGGGCGAGGAATTCGTAACATCCATGGTCGAACGCTACCGGCGCAATCGGGATCTAGTATTCAAGCGCCTGGCGGCCATGCCCAGGGTCCGCCTGTCGCGACCGGAAGCCGCGTTCTATGCATTCTTCTCGGTTGACGGCATGACCGAGAGCGTCGCCTTCGCCCATGAGCTGATTGAGAAAACCGGCGTCGGTCTCGCGCCCGGTCTCGCTTTCGGCCCCGAGGGCGAAGGCTGGATGCGGCTCTGCTTCGCCGCCGAACCCGATACGCTGTCGCAGGCCATGGACCGGCTTGAACCGGCGCTCAGCTGAGGATTTTCCGTTCAGTCTCAGGAAAATTGGGGTATTCTCGCGCCCATCATACCGACAGACGCCCCGAGGAAGGAAGCGCGGCCATGCCCGAATATCCCGAGTTCGATATCAGCCATATCGGAATAAACGTCATCGATATTGAGAAAATGGTCGAATTTTACACGAGTGTCCTAGGATATAGCGTCATGGATAGCGGACCTCTGGGAAAAGGTCATCTGACGTTTCTGTCCCGCAATGCGCGTGATCATCACCAGATCGTGCTTTGTACGGGGCGGCCGGAAGGCAGCCCATCGACCATCAATCACGTTTCATATCGCGTCCATGGACTCACGGCATTGCGCCGGGCGCGACAAAACCTGATCGATGCGGGGGTTGCGAAGCTCGACCCGACCGACCACGGCAATGCCTGGTCGGTTTATTTTTGGGACCCGGAGGGGAACCGGCTGGAATTCTTCACCGATACGCCCTGGTACGTGGCTCAGCCGTACCGCCAAGTTCTGGATTTCGACCTGTCGGATGAAGAAATTCATGCCCGTACCAAAGCCGCAATCGAAGTCGACGAGAGCTACGAAGACTTTTCGGATTGGCGTGAGAAAGTTTCGGCGGAGTTAGATTCCGTCGGCTAAAACAACATCATAATTAGAAAGGCAAAGAAACCATGGGTGGCTTCAAACTAATGAATTACGCCGGGCCCGGTGGCGAAGCGCGCGCGGCAATCGCGGTCGGCGATCAGGTCATCGATCTCGAAAAATCCGGCGCGGTTCCGTGGCGCACCACGCTGGACGCACTTGGAAACTGGGACGAGGCGCTGCCGGCTCTTACGGCCTTGGCCGCCAAGGCCGGCGATGTGGCCGGCACGCCGCTTGCCGATGTGCAGCTTTTGGCGCCGATCCTCTATCCCGGCGCGATCTACAACGCGGCCGCCAATTACATCGATCATCAAAAGGAAATGAACCAGGGCAAGGCGCTCGATAAATCCGACACCACGCCGTATTTTTTCCTGAAATCCGGCCCGCACTGCGTGATCGGCCCGGGCGCGGAGATTCGCCTGCCGGCGGTCTCGCAGCAGGTCGATTGGGAAGCCGAACTCGGCGTCGTGATCGGCAAGCCGGCGCGCAATGTCTCGGTCGAAAACGCGCTCGATTATGTCGCCGGCTATACCGTGTTCAACGATCTGTCGGCCCGCGATCTCGGCAACCCCAAGGGGCGGCGCTGGCTGACCGATTGGTTCGTGCACAAGAATTTCGAGGGCTCAGGCCCGATGGGGCCGTGGATCGTGCCGGCCGACGATATCGCCGATCCGCACGACATCGATATCAAACTCTGGGTCAATGACGAGCTGATGCAGAATTCCAATTCCAAATATCTATTCTACAATATCGCCGAGCAGATCGAATATGTCAGCCGCCGTCTTACGCTCCGGCCCGGCGACGTGTTCGCCACCGGCACGCCGTCCGGCGTCGGCCGGCCGCGCGGCATTTTCCTGAAGCCGGGTGATACCGTCACCATCGAACTTGGCGGCGTGGGAACGTTGCAAAACCCGGTGGTGCAGGGCGACTAAATAGCTCTGCGTGATGACGAAACCGACCAAGTCAGAACCGCGCGCCGTTGATCTCCGGATCGACGGCGCACGACTTTACGGCGAATGGCGTTGCGAGCCCGTTCTGGGCCGACCCG
>JAYZAW010000222.1:0-4299 GCA_036339495.1 Pseudomonadota bacterium
CCATTGCCGAGTTTGGGAAGCCAGTTTACCGGAAGCATGAAAATTGGACATCAACAGGTCCCGATGCCACCAAGGCAATGGACTGTTCAAGGATCATCCGAGGCATACACCGCCATCGGCAACAGCGGCGCCACGCTTCCAGTTACCAATGTCATCACCCTGGCCAAACAGAACGGAGATAATCCGTTTCTGATTTTAATCGGCAATATTCCGGACGGGCAGTTCGGCTGGCAGGCATCGCCTCGTTGTTCGAGAGAAAACAGACTACACAACGAAACAATAATCAATCAGGATGGCGGTAGTCAGGATTGCTGGTGGGTAAGAACCGCGAGTCCTGGACGGGGATTGCTGAGGCATAGCGCAAATAAGCAAAGCCATTCTCATGAAAATGCGAAACAGGTATTGGAATAGGTGCATCGGTCGGGCGTAAACATTCCTGATCGGGGTTACGCCGTTGGTTTTCATATGGCCGACGATCGGGATATCCTCATTATCGATTATTATTTTGACAGGTCGCGGAATCAAACTGACCTCCCGGTGGCGAATAATGGTTCCTTCCTCGACAGGATAATTGCCTGAGATAACGACTGGCACCAAAAATCGTTTCGGGGTTTCACGGTGAAATTTCAAAGCAAGGCAAAAGTAAATAAACGGCCTGGCGCCTACTCCGCCGCCACGCCCAACTCCGCCTTATAGGCTTCCACGTCCGCCTCGACCGCCGTGCCCTTGAAGAAATCCGGGTTCATGCCGGCGTGCATCTGGACAATGTTGCCGTATGTGAAATCACGGAAATCGTCTTCGGTGATGTGGCCGTCCTCTACCATTTCATATGCCTCGACCATAACCTTGGTCATGTCGGGCACGTCCCAGTGGCCGATGTCGGAGCCCAGGATCGCGTTCAGCTTGATGCCGAAATGATTGAGGCTTTCATCGAACGCAACCGCCGTCATGGTATCGTCGGCCTCCGATCCGAAATAGAAATTGCGCTGGAAGATGTCGCGGATATCTTCCGGCTTGGTAACACCGGTTTGCGCGAAATCGTCGAGTTCCTCGGCCGGAACCAGCAGGACCGAATTGGATGATTGATGCGGTTCGGCGCGGATCCGTTCCGGGGTCAGGTAATCATTGCCCCATTTCCCGAACATCTCGACCAGTAGATCGACGTCCAGCTTCGCCGGGTCGAGGTTTTCGCGCAACGCATCCAGATTCCGCTTTTCCCAATATTCGAACAGCGTGTTGTAGAGCTGCGCCGCCCATCCTGCGCCGCCTTCGAGAAACGCGAATTTGAGGGTCGGAAAGCGGTGCGCCACCCCGCCCATGAACAAGGCGCGGCAGAAATATTCGCTGCCCTGGCCGAAACTGCCGAGCGAGTTGAATACGTAATTAACCGGCGAGGCGTGGGTCGAGCCGCGCCCCCGGAACGAGTTGTGACAGCTCGGCGCGACGCCGAGCTCGACGCATTTCGCCCACACCGGGTCGTAGCGGTCGCCGACATCGATGGCGGGCGAGGTCGGAACCATGGTGTATTTGGCGTATTCCGGCGCGTTCTCGGCGACTTCCGGGGCCGGGCGATAAATCATCGCGTTCATCACGATGGCCTTGAGCCCAAGTTCGCCGACCGCGAAATCGAGCTCCGCCAGGGCTTCCTCGGGCGAGTGCATGGGGATCACGGCGACCGGAGTCAGCCGGTCCTGGACATCGCGGAACATGTCGGTGTAGAGCATGTTCATGGCGCGGTGCACCACGGGACGGATCTCGTCGTCGTCGATCCGCATCACGCTCAGCACATGGGTGCCGTAGACGATGCCGAAATCGATCCCGGCGTCTTCCAGCCGCGACCGGTACAGGCGCGGCAGCAGGGCGGTCGCCCGGTCGATCGACGCCGGTCCAGAATTCCCGATCCAGACCGCGCGTCGGCTCTGGCCCGAGCTGGTGGCCTTCAGATGATCTTCATAGCGCGCCGCGATATCCGCCCCTCCGACCTGCTTCACGAAATCCAGCACGGCGAAGGTGCATTCCATCATATGGCCGTCGGCGTCGACCACCGGGTGGTTGAGCCGGGCCCTGATATCGGCCCCGGTCAGAGTGTTGTCTTTCAGGTTGGTCATTTATTTTCCTTATTGATTCTTGGTTGCGGGAATGGTCCCCTGTCCCGCGCGATTAAGCTGATCTGGACGATAGATTAATAAATTTCCAAAGCAAACCGTTTCGGACGCGACCGGCCTTTCCGCGCACGCCATCGAACGATCGAATTACAGGGGAGGGCGAGACATGCATCGCGAAGATTTTATCGAGAGGGCCCGAGGGCTTGTGCCGGCGTTGCGTGACCGCGCCACGCAGACCGAGGCCGACCGGCGGGTCCCCGATGAAACCCACCAGGACTATCTCAACGCGGAACTCTACCGCATGTTTCAGCCCGAACGCTTCGGCGGTCATGAGATGGACCTCGCGCTGATGGTCGATGTCGGGGCGGAAGTCGGGCGTGGCTGCGGATCGAGCGCCTGGAATCTCACCAATATCGCGGTCCAGGGCTTGATCGGCGGCATGCATAATCCCGAAACCCAGGAAGAATTGTGGGGCGACAACCCGAATGCGTTGATCGCGTCGTCTTTTCCCGGGCCGGGATCGAGCGTCAAGCAGGTCGATGACGGGCTGCTCGTCAACGGCAAATGGAGCTTCGCCAGCGGCGTCGATGTGGCCGATTGGAACAATCTGCAGATCTTCCTGCCGCAGGACGGCGCGGCGCCGAAACATTTCTTCGCGCTGGTTCCGAAATCCGACTATGAAGTCGTCGATGACTGGTTCGTCACCGGGCTGGCCGGCACCGGCAGCCGCTCGATCACCCTGAATGAGGTTTTCATCCCCAAGCACCGGGCGCTGTTTACGCCCAGAATCCGGGGTGGGGAAAGTCCGGGCAGCGCCATCAACCCGGCGGTTCTTTATAAGCTTCCGCTGTTCAGCATCGGCTTCAAGCATTTTTCCGGCGTCGCCATCGGCATCGCCCGGGGCGCCATCGAGTTGATTGAGGACGACATGAAATCCCGCGTCTCGGTCACCGGCATCAAGCTTTCCGATACCCAATCGGTCTATCTGAGAATTGCCGAGTCGGCGGCCGAAGTCGATGCCGGCTGGGCGTTGCTGACGCGCGATTGCGCCGAGGCGACAAAGAATTACGAGGCCGGCGACGTGCCGACCATGGATCGGCGTCTGGCGTGGCGGCGTGACGACGCGTTCGCCGGGCAGCTCGCGGTCCGGGCGGTCGAGCGTCTCTACAGCCTGACCGGCGGGCGCGGCCTTGCGGTCAACAGCCCGTTCCAGCGCGCCTGGCGCGACGTTCACGCGTCGGTTCAGCAAATGTTGATGTCATGGGACATGCACGGCACGAATTACGGCAAGGTCCGTCTAGGTCACGAATTCAGTGATCCGCGCATGTAAGGACGGAATTCAACATAAGATTTTGAGACAGCGAGGGGAGCAGGATGACAAAGCGGATTGAAGTGAACCCGAAATGGCCCTGGGCCGAGAAATTCGATTTTAATTTGGGCATACGCGTCGGTAACACCGTGTATGTTTCGGGCTCTGTCGCGTGGGACCCGGACGGCAACATTGTCGGTGGGGACGACATGTTGGCGCAATCGCGCCAGGCGTTCGCCAATATTAGGGAAATTCTCGCCGAGGCCGGCGCCACCATGGACGACGTGGTCAAGATAAACGCCTTCCTGACCGATATGGATCGCTACGCCGGCTATTCGGCGGCGCGGGCGGAAGCTTTTCCCAACAACATGCCGGCCAGCACGGCGGTCGCGTCGCCGGTCCTGCTCCAGCCCGGGCTGCTGGTCGAGATCGAGGCAATCGCGGAAATCGGTAGCGGTTAAACCGAAATCGAATAATAATATCCTCAATGGGTCCAATGCTTCGTCAATCCGAAGATATGCATCTTTCAGCCACGTTTTAGGGGAGACTTCACCCGTTACCAAACTGTCACCATATATTTTCATCACGTAGCGTCCTTCTTGTTAACCTTGATTGAAATCTCGACAAGGTTTTCTCCAAACGCATCAATTATCTCCCGCACTATCTCCGTGGGGTCTTCATCCATCTGAAGCACCGCTAACCGACAGGGGATCACCTTTTTGTCAGGCTTAGTTGTGGTTGAATATTTCTTCATCTTCATAGTTCCTTCTTTGTCTGGCCTCTCCGTTCACCTTGACCTTACTTATTGATAATACCGTTTGGGGTAGGTTTGGATGAGATCAGTAAGGTAGGGTGATGGAATGAGTGCATATCTATCGAAGAAGA
>JAYZAW010000223.1:0-5289 GCA_036339495.1 Pseudomonadota bacterium
GATCATCCGAAATCGAATGGGCGGTCCGCATTCCGAGGACGCCAGCCGGGACGGCATGGAAATCGAATCCGAAGCGCGTAAACGCTTGCCCGATATTCGGATATTGTTTATGTTGGGCTATTCTGAAAACTATCTCGACACATCGGGGTCCGGCGGCGAGGGTGACCGAATTCTTCGCAAACCCTATCGAAAACACGAGATGGCGAATTTCGTCAAATCGGCGCTGAATTAGGGCTCTGACGAAAACAAAAAGGGCGGGTCCATGACCCGCCCTTAAAATATTCTGGTTCGATGCTTCTTATTCGGGATTGGCCATCTGGCGTTCGACGCCGTTGGTATTGAGATATTCGATCAATTCGCCGCTTTCGTACATTTCACGAACAATATCGCATCCGCCGACGAACTCGCCCTTGATGTAAAGCTGCGGAACGGTCGGCCAATTCGAGAATTGCTTGATCCCCTCGCGCAATTCGGGGTCGGCCAGGACATCGATGCCCTTGAAGCGCACGCCGAGATTGCTCAACGCCTGCACCACGGCGGCGGAAAACCCGCACTGGGGAAAGACCGGCGTGCCCTTCATGAACAGCACGACTTCATTGTCGGAGACATCTTCGCGAATGCGTTCGAAAATCGGAGCTTCACTCATCTTGAATTCCTTTAAAACTGTGCGTTTTCAGGCGTTTTCGGGGATCGAGGTCTGGAGCGCCAGCGCATGAAGCTCACCTCCCATGCGCCCCTGCAATGCCTGATAAACCATCTGATGCTGCTGCACCCGGGTCTTGCCCTTGAAAGCCGTCGACACCACCACCGCCGAATAATGATCGCCGTCGCCGGCAAGGTCCTGGATGCTCACCCGTGCGTCCGGGATGCTTTGCTTGATCAAGCTCTCAATTTCGCCTTGATCCATCGGCATGGGCGGTTTCCTTACGTCTCTCCGGGCGAATTATGCGGGGCCGGCCATGAAATCCGGCAGCCAGCTCTCATGAACCCCACGAAGTATCGTAACCGATATAGAGTTGCCGCCATTGACAGTCAATGTCTTCCCGCCGCATTTGCCGATCAACTGGGCGTCAACGCCCGCTTCATGGGCCGACGCCAGCAATGTTTCGGGTTCCGGCGTGGCGACCACATAACGGCCCTGATCCTCGCCGAACAGCCATTCCGGCGTATCCGGCGTTGAAAGTTCGGCCCCCAAATCGCCGGCCAGCGCCATTTCAGCCACCGCTACCAGCAACCCGCCATCGGACACATCATGACAGGCCGTCACGGTATGTCCGGCTATCCGCGCGCGAATAAAATCACCGTTTTTTCGCTCGACGGCCAAATCGACCGGTGGCGGCGCGCCATCGGTCTTTCCGGCGATCTCGCGCCGCAGCAGGGACGCGCCGAGATGACCCCTGGTCTCGCCGATCAGGACAATGGCGTCGCCGTCATTCCTGAACCCGATGGTCATGGACCGGGCCGCGTCATCGATCACACCGACGCCGCCGATCGCCGGCGTCGGCAATATCCCGCTGCCGTTGGTTTCGTTATAGAGAGACACATTGCCGGACACGACCGGGAAATCGAGCGCCTTGCAGGCTTCCACCATGCCCTCGATACAACCAACGAACTGGCCCATGATTTCGGGCCGTTCCGGATTGCCGAAATTCATGTTGTCGGTGATCGCCAGCGGCGTCGCGCCCACGGCGGTGAGATTGCGCCACGCTTCCGCGACCGCCTGGCGGCCACCCTGGACCGGGTCGGCGACGCAGTAGCGCGGCGTGCAGTCGGTGGTGATGGCAAGCCCCTTGGCGGAGCCGTGGATGCGCACCACCGCCGCATCGCCGCCGGGGCGCTGCACGGTATCGCCCATCACCATGTGATCATATTGTTCCCAGATCCAGCGCCGCGACGCCAGGTCGGGCGACGCCATCAAAATCTTGAGAATTTCCATCGGCGTCTGGTCGATCTCGACCGGCGACGGCGCGCCCGCCGGCGGGGTCGCGACCCAGGGCCGGTCATATTCCGGCGCGTTCTCGACCAGCGGCGGCACCGGGATATCGGCCGCGACCGCATTGCCTTCCATCAGCACCAGCCGGTTGGTGTCGGTGACCCTTCCGATGACCGCGAAATCCAGCTCCCATTTCTCGAAGATCGCGCGCGCCGCGTCCTCGGCGTCGGGGCGGATCACCATCAGCATCCGTTCCTGGCTTTCCGACAGCATGATCTCATAGGCCGTCATGGCGTCTTCGCGCACCGGAATTTCGTCGATGTCGAGCTCGATCCCGACGCCGCCCTTGGACGACATTTCGACCGACGACGAGGTCAGCCCGGCCGCGCCCATGTCCTGGATCGCAACGATCGCGTCGGTCGCCATCAGTTCGAGACAGGCTTCGAGCAGCAGTTTTTCCGTGAACGGGTCGCCGACCTGTACCGTCGGGCGCTTGTCCTGGCTGTCGTCGTCAAACTCGGCCGACGCCATGGTGGCCCCGTGGATGCCGTCGCGCCCGGTCTTGGACCCGACATAAACCACGGCGTTGCCGATGCCGGCGGCCGCCGAATAAAAGATCTTGTCCCGGTCGGCAATCCCCACCGTCATGGCGTTGACCAGGATATTGCCGTTATAGGATGGATCGAAATTGGTTTCGCCGCCCACCGTGGGCACCCCGATGCAATTGCCGTAGCCGCCGATGCCCGCGACCACGCCGGACACCAGATGGCGCGTATTGGGGTCGTCGGGATGGCCGAAGCGCAAGGCGTTCATATTGGCGATGGGCCGCGCGCCCATGGTGAACACGTCGCGCAGGATGCCGCCGACGCCGGTGGCCGCGCCCTGATAGGGCTCAATGAACGACGGGTGGTTATGGCTTTCCATCTTGAAGATCGCGGCCTGGCCGTCGCCGATATCGATCACGCCGGCGTTTTCGCCGGGCCCGCAGATCACCCAGTCGGCTGTCGTCGGCAGGGTCTTGAGCCAGTGCTTGGACGATTTATAGGAACAATGTTCCGACCACATCACCGAAAAGATGCCGAGCTCGGTCATGTTGGGCTCGCGCCCCATGATCGCCAGCACCTTGTCGTATTCTTCCGCGGTCAGGCCATGCTCCGCGACGATTTCGGGCGTGATATTGCTCATGACGCCAGCCCGTCAAACATGGCACGGCCATCGGTGCCGCCGAGCGCGGCCTCGGCCAGCCGTTCCGGGTGCGGCATCATACCCAGCACATTGCCATTTTCATTGAGTATGCCGGCGATATTGGCCAACGATCCGTTCGGGTTGGCATCATCGGTGACCGCGCCCGAGGGATCGCAGTAGCGGAACGCAACCCGGCCTTCGCCCTCGAGCCGCGCCAGCGTTTCCGGGTCGGTGGAGTAATTGCCTTCGTTATGGGCGATCGGGATGCGGATCACCTGGCGCGCATCATAGTGACGGGTAAAGACGGATTTGTTTTCCCCGACCCGTAGATCCACATCGCGGCACACGAAGCGCAGCCCGGCATTGCGCATCAGGACGCCCGGCAGCAGCCCGGCTTCGGTCAATATCTGAAACCCGTTGCAAATGCCCAGCACGGGGACGCCGTCATTCGCCCTTCGCACCACTTCGCGCATTACCGGCGAATGGGCCGCCATGGCGCCCGAGCGCAGATAATCGCCATAGGAAAACCCGCCCGGCACCACGATCAAATCCACATCGGGCATACTCGCCTCGCCGTGCCAGACCATTTCGGGCGCGGATCCCAAGCTCGCGGCCAGCGCAACCTGAATATCGCGATCGCAATTGGAACCGGGAAAGACGATAACGGCGGCGTTCATTCGTCGATATCGATCCGGTAATCCTCGATCACCACATTGGCGAGCAGGCGTTGGCACATGGCGTCGGCCGCCTCGCGCGCCTTGCCGGGATCGGTTTCGGCCAGGTCGATCTCGATAAACTTACCCTGCCGCACGCCGTCGATCCCGGCGAAGCCGAGACCGCCGAGCGCGTGTTCGATGGCCTTGCCCTGGGGGTCGAGGACGCCGTTCTTGAGTGTGATGTGGATGCGCGCTTTCAACTTGATCCATCGCCTTTTGGCAAATTCACTGTATCGCAACGGGACCGGAAACGTCGCCCGGTCCGCTTTCCGGCAGAATGCCGAGCCGTCGGGCGACTTCCTGATAGCCTTCCTCGACCCGGTCCATGTCGGCGCGGAACCGGTCCTTGTCCATTTTCTCGTTGGTCTTGGAATCCCACAGCCGGCAATTGTCGGGGCTGATCTCGTCGGCCACCACGATTCGCATCTCTTCTTCATTCCACAGCCGGCCGAATTCAAGCCTAAAATCGACCAGCCGGATGCCGACCGAGATAAACAGCCCGGTGAGAAAATCATTGATGCGCAGCGCCATGTGCATGATCTCGTCGAGCTCCTGGGGCGAGGACCAGCCAAAGGCGGTGACATGCTCCTCGGCGACCATCGGGCCGCCCAGCTCGTCGGATTTGTAATAAAACTCCACGATTGAGCGCGGCAAAGGCTGCCCTTCGGTCAGGGCGAAGCGTTCGCACAGCGAGCCGGCGGCGACATTGCGCACCATCACCTCGATCGGGATGATTTCGACTTCGCGGATCAGTTGTTCGCGCATGTTGAGCCGGCGCATGAAATGGGTCGGAATGCCGATTTCGGAAAGCTTCATCATCAGAAACTCGGAAATCCGATTGTTCAGAACGCCCTTGCCGGTGATCACGCCGTGCTTGGAATTGTTGAACGCGGTGGCGTCGTCCTTGAAGTATTGCACCACCGTTCCGGGCTCGGGCCCCTCGAACAGAACCTTGGCCTTGCCTTCATAAATGCGTCTGCGTCGCGCCATGCGATATCCCGGAGATTACGGCAGCGGAGCGCGGCGGATCGATGCCGCCAGCGCATCCCTCATATAGCAATTCCGGAGAGTCGGAACAATGGCGGTGAGCGGAATTCGGCGCTTAGAACCAGCCGCTGATAAGGGCGATGCGCATTTGCCGGCCTTTTTCGCCCGGCACGCCATCGGCCATGCCCTTGCCCGGCTTTGACGCCCGGCAGTTCATCGGCATGGCGCGGCGCACAGCCATGAACCCGCCATGCATTTCATGGCAGATCGCGCGGGCGATGGCGCGGATCGCGGGGTCTTCCGGCCACAGACCTGCGTCGGGCAGTTGCTCCGCCAGATATTCGCAGATCGCCAGTGATTCCCAGATCACGGTTTCACCATGACGCAGTATCTGGACCTTGCCGGCCGGTGAGTGGGACAGGATTTTCCCCCTCGCCCCCGGCAGTCAGAGGGGAATGACAATTTCGT
>JAYZAW010000224.1:0-7177 GCA_036339495.1 Pseudomonadota bacterium
CGATCAGCGCGCCGGTATCGCCGATCGCCTGCGCCAGGGGAATGGCGTGCACGCCGATATTCGATCCGATTTCGACGATTGTGGATCCCCGCTTGGCGAGCTGGACGAGCAGCTCGGTCTCGGACCGGGAAATCTCGCCATTAGGTATCGAGCGCCTTGCCGATATATCTGTCATTGATCAGAAACAGGATGAGACCGGAACGAGCCCGGCGCAGCCGAAAATTGTCCCGCGCAAGGATCAGAGAATTTTCCTGTGACATCATTGCTCCGCCGTGCTGTTTCCGGCGGGTTATAGCTAATTTTAGATCACTAACTCTACTTTAAATAATGAATGTTGTTCCTGTCCCGAGTCAAGCGCTGCCCTGCGGCGGGCCGCCCATGACGTCGTCCTCGGCGATGCGGATCTCGATATCGTCGAGCATCCGCGCGACGATCTCGTCCAGCTCGTCGCGCGGGACGCCCTCGGCCAGCATGGCGCCAAGAAATTCCACGGCGCCGTGCAGCGCGAGCGAGAAGCGGGGCAGTTCGCTGCTCGCTTCCCACGCGGCGGCGGCGGGCAGCAGGGCCACGCCGATCATGTCCTGGGTACGGCAAACCGGGCAATCCTCGCCGGAATCATGCTGTACAAGTTCTTCGAGGTTTATTTCCATGGGACCCATCCGACAATTGGCCGCTCCACCCGGAGGGCGGAGCATTTCGCTGCAATTGTACCCCATGAAACCTAAAATAACGAGATATTCCCGATGCTTGGACGATGTTCGGTTAACCAATTAAACGTGATTTATATATAAATAGGACAGGTTCATTTCATCTCTTCCCCCCGTGGGGGAATTTGGAAGAAGGTCATGAAGTCCTGTGAACTTCAAGTACTCGACAAGGGGAACTGGCTGACCGATTCAGTCTATGACTATCGCGATTTGGCGGTCACCCAAGCCCGGCAGCTGGACGGCAACAGCCGGTTCGGCGGCATTCGAGTGATCGAGGAGATCTTCAGCGAAGGGTCTCAAAAGTCAGTTTGCAAGACGGTTTTCCGGGATTCCGGCAACCGTCGGGCGACCGGGGATCGAATTGCGAAATCCCGTAAGGAAATTCGGGACTGCGCGCCCTAGCCGGGCGAACCTAAGCAAGTGACCCGGATTCCGCGCAAAAAGATGACGCGGCGGGCGGAGTTGAGTTCAGCCGGGTTCTATTGGGCGGTTGGAATCGTCCTGTTAATCGCCTTGGCCGGCGGCGGCGCGTACCTGTTTTTGCAGGCGCCGGCCTTAATTCCTCGTTAAATCAACTCCTCCAAGCTGCGTCCCATATTTAAGGAATTGCGATATGACGACCCAAGCTTCAGCTTTGTCGGCGACAGCAGAGTCCGAGCAGGAAAACGCCGTCGCCGCCGCAGAGGCCTCCATCGCCGCCCTGGCGGAAAATTATATTGTCTGGGTGCGCGACGATCTGACCGTCGCGCGCGCCGCTTTCGTCAAGGCGGGCGAGGCCCTGCCCGACAATTCGGAAGCGGTCGCCGAAATTTTCGGGATAAGCCACAATGTAAAAGGCCAGGGCGGTTCTTTCGGCTTTCAGCTGATGACGAATATCGGCGCGTCGCTGTGCGACTATATCCGCGACGGCGGGCCGGCGTCCGACGCTAAGTTGAAAGTGATCGAGGCGCATCTCACAGCGCTGGAATTCGTCATCGACCGCGAGATCAAGGGCGATGGCGGCGAGGCTTTGCTCGACAAGCTCAAGGGTTATATCGACAACGCAGCCTGAATTTCCACTCAGTGGAACTAATTTTCACTGAGTGGAAAACGTAGAAGTTCCGTTGCGGCCTTATCGACCGAGCCATCATCGCTCACCGACACGCCATAATATTCCGCCGCCGCGCCGCGCCCGACATAGCCGTCGGCGACATCACGCGCCACCAAATCGGGGGTGCGGGATTTCGGATCGCCATATCCACCGCCGCCGCTCTGCGCCAGTGATATCGTCACCCCGGCCCCGACCTCGCGGGTTTCCATCACATCCATAATCTCCACATCGCCATTGTCATGCCGCAGGGTGGTACTGGATGGCGGCGGAGAGCGGCCGCCGAACAGTCCCCAGGCGGCGTGCCGGTGGTTCGAGGTGCGCGCGGTCAGGGTGCAATCGGTCAGGAAACGGTATTCGCGCTTGAACCCCACGCCGCCTCGATTCTCTCCGGCGCCCGCCGAATCGCGCCACAAATCGAAGCGCTCGACCCGCACCGGATATTCAGTCTCGACCACCTCGACCGGCGTTCCGGGCGCGAAATGGTTCATCGGCAGCACCATGGCGGCCCCGTCACCGGAACTCGTGCCGCCGAGCGACGAGGTCATGATCTCATACTGGACGGTCGCCTTGCCGGCGCGGCCCTCGCCATAGCCGATCGCGATCGCACCGGTGCCGAGCCCCGACGGCGCCACCGCGCGCGCCGGGTTGAACCGGCCGAGCGCGGCCAGCACACAGTTATATGTCAGATGCGAGGTCGGAAAATAATGGTTCACCGTGGCGGGGAATTGCGGGCTGACCACGCGCCCCGCCGGCATCACGAAATCAACCGCTGCGAAGGCGCCGGAATTCATCGGGATGGTCGGATCGCCGGCCGCCAGGATCGCCTGCATGGACACCGCGCGCGCGGTCGATTCAGGCGCGTTGACCGGGCCGGCGGTTTGCGGGTCGGAGGCGCTGAAATCGAGCGTCAGCCGGTCACCGGCCTTGATCGCCCGGACATGAATTCGCACCGACTTTGACGTGTCCGCGCCGTCGTGATCGAGCAGCCCGTCGGCTTCGTGCGCGCCGTCCGGCCAGGCGGCAAACAACGCGCGAACCCGCGCCTCGGTGCGCTCCAGCAGAATGTCCATAGCCTGGGCCAGCGTCCCCGCGCCGTATTCATCGCACAAAGCGGCGAGCCGTTCCGCGCCCAGCCGGGTTGCGCCGATCTGGCCGCGCAGATCGCCCATCACCAATTCGGGCGCTCGGCTGTTATTGCGGATCACCGCCTCGATTTCCTCATTCACGCCATCGCCGGACCAGATACGCACCGGCGGCAACAGCAGGCCGTCATGGAATATGGAGCGTGACGCGGCCCCGCTCGACCCCGGCACCAGCCCGCCGACATCGGCCTTGTGGGCGACGCTGACGCCGAAGGCGACGATCCCGCCGCCATGGAACACCGGGCTGGCGACCACCATGTCGGGCACATGGGAGTTGCCCGCCTTATAGGGATCGTTGGACACAAAGGCGTCGCCGTCGCGCATGGTCCCGGCCGGGTAGCGGTCGAGAAAACTTGCGACCGCCTTGGAATAGAGCAGCGAATGATATTGCAGCCCGCCGCCCACCATGATGACGTTGCCGCTTGCATCGGTCAGCCCCGCCGTGCCGTCTTGCGATTCGCGCAGGATCGGCGAATAGCCGGAATGAAACAGTGCATGCGCCATGGCCTCGGTGGTTTCCCGCAGACGGTTCAGCACCACCTCGGCGGTGATCGGATCGAGGTCTTGCAGGCTCATTCCATCATTCCCGTATCGATGATCAGATTGCCGATCTCGTCCACCCTGGCCGATTGGCCCGCCAGCACAATCGTTGTGGAATCGAATTGTTCGATGATTGCCGGTCCCGCGATCCCGTCGCCGGCGCGCAGCCCGGCCCGGTCATGGATGGTCGCAGCGTCGAACGAGGCGGTCTCGATATCATACAGATCGCGCTTGCCGGTGACCGCGCCCGACGCATCGCCGTCTCCCGCCTCAATTTTCGGCAAGGCCAGCCGCGGCGTTTTGATCTCGGCGATCACCCGGAAGGTCACGATCTCGGCATCTTCGTCCGGTGCGTTGGAACCGTATACCCGCGCGTGGGTGGCGTCAAAATCGGCCTTCAACCCCGGCTTGACGGCGTCGCTGAACGGACCGTCCGGGCAGTCGATGGCGAGCTGATAGCCCTGATGGGGATAACGCATGTCGAGCTGACGGGTGATGGCGGCGTCGGCCGTATCGAAGCCTTCCTCGGCGATATCATCCATGGCGCGGCCGACGAGCTCGGCAAACCCCGCATCGACCCGGGCCGGATCGAAGTCGCTCAACAACCCGACCAGGGACCGCACATAAATATGGCGCACCGAGGTCTGCAGCAGCCCCATGGCGCTGTTGAGCCCGGGGAACGGCGGCACGATCACGGTCGGCGCCCGCAGATCGCGCGCCAGCAGGGCGGCATGCAGCGGCCCGGCCCCGCCGAACGCCATCAGCGCAAATCGGCGCGGGTCTTCGCCGCGTTTCTGGAATACCAGGCGGAGATCGACCGCCATATGGGTGTTGACGATGCGGATGATCCCGGCCGCCGCCGCCATCACAGACAGCCCGAGCGGTTCGGCAAGCTTGTCGCGGATCGCGGCCTCGGCCAATGCCGGGTCCATCGCCATGCGTCCGCCGAGTGTGCTGCCCGCGCCGAGCGCGCCAAGCAGCAGATTGGCGTCGGTCACGGTCGGGTCTTGGCCACCCTTGCCGTAACACGCCGGGCCCGGATCGGCCCCGGCGCTACGCGGGCCCACTTTCATCAGCCCGTCGCCGCCGATCCAGGCGATCGTGCCGCCGCCGGCCCCCAACGTGTGGACCGCCAGCATGGGCGCGCCGATATCCTGGCGCGCGATGCGCCCGGAATCGGTTTCCTCGGCGCGCCCATTGCTGATCAATCCGATATCGGCGCTGGTGCCGCCCATGTCGAAGGTCACGATATTCCCGCGCCCGGTCAGCCGGGCCATTTCCAACCCCGACACCACGCCGCCCGCCGGACCCGACAGCAGGGTCTGGTTGGGAAACCGCGCGCCCATGGTGATCCGCATCAACCCGCCATTGGATTGCATAAGGAATTTCTGCGGCGTCGCGACCCCGGCCTCATTGAGTTTCCCATCGAGCCGGGACAGATAGTTTTCCATGATCGGGCCGATAAAGGCGTCGATCACCGTGGTCGACAGACGGGGATATTCCCGGATCGTCGGCAGGACGCGGGACGATACCGACACCCGCACATCCGGCGCTTCCTCGGCGATGATCTCGGCGGCACGTTCCTCGTGCGCCCCGTTGCGGAACGAAAACAGGAAGCACAGCGCGATGGATTCGACGCCCGCGTCGCGCAGCCGCCGCGCGGCCTGGCGGACCTCTTCCTCCGCCAGCGCGGTGATCACCTCGCCAAGATAATCGAGCCGTTCGGTAATTTCCTCGGTCAGGCGCTGCGGCGCCAGAAGCGTCGGCTTGCGGTAGAACGGATCGAGCAGATCGTCCGGGCCCGGCTGCGCCCAGCCGCGCGCCTCGTAAACGGCGCGGAAACCCCGCGTGATCATCAGCCCGGTCTTCGCGCCAGTATTCTCCCGCATGGCGTTGGTCGCCACCGTAGTGCCGTGCGCCAGAAATGAGATGTCTTTTGCAGCAAGGCCGGCGCCGGCCCTCTCCCCCACCCGGCCACCGCCTACTTTACAAACGGGGGGATCATCCTCATTGGGTGGCCGGGTGGGGGAGAGGGCCGGTGCCGGCTCCAATAATGATTCCTCTCCAACCAACTCCCCCAGCGCCGCCATCACCGCGTTCGATGGATCGTCGGATTGCGAAGGAACCTTGGCGATGCGAAGCGCGCCGCTGTCCACGTTAAACGCAATCAGGTCGGTAAACGTCCCCCCGGTATCAATCCCGACCATCCACGTGGTCATGGATACCAGACCAGTGGGATGCGGCTAACACTAATTTCCCACTCCCCTCGCGGGAGAGGGGGACCCGCCGCGTAGCGGTGGGGGGTGAGGGGGCGACCGCCGGCAGGCGGTAAGCAGCCTTTCTTGATGCGCGGACGCGCTTCTCCCTCACCCTCCCATGCTCTGCATGGGTCCCCCCCTCTCCCGCGAGGGGAGAGGGTAATTGTTCGCCGGACCTGCTTATGCAAAGGTCCTGCAAGGGGGGAGGGGCTGTCCATTATTCCCAATCGCACCCCTAAACCTCACCCCGCATAATCGCCACGCCGGCGGACAGCGCGTGCAGCTTTGCGTAGGTGACCTCGCGAGATAGCGGCACCATGCCGCAATTGGTGCTTGGGAAGATGCGGTTGGCCGGGGCGTGTTTCAGGGCTTCGCGGATCACGTCGGCGACCTGTTCCGGGGTCTCCACCTGGTCGGTCGCCACATCGATGGCGCCGACCAGGATGTCCTTGCCCTCCAGCAGCCCGATCAGCGACATGGGCACGTGGGAATTGATGCATTCCAGCGATATCTGGTCGATATTGCTTTTCGCCAGCACGGGGAAGGTCTGCTCGTACTGCCGCCATTCGTCGCCCAGCGCGCCCTTCCAGTCGATATTGGCCTTGATGCCGTAGCCGTAGCAGATGTGGATGGCGGTCGTGCAGGACAGCCCTTCGATGGTCCGTTCCAGGCTTTCGACGCCCCAGCCGCCGACCGCGTCCATATAGACGTTATAGGCGGGTTCATCGAACTGGATCACGTCGATTCCGATGGCTTCAAGCTCGCGGGCTTCGTCGTTCAGCAGCCGGGCGAATTCCATGGCCAATGTGGGACGGTTGCCGTAATGCTCGTCGGCGATGGTGTCGACGATCGTCATCGGGCCGGGCAGGGTAAATTTCAACTTGCGGCCGGTCTGGGCCCGGGCGTGGCGTGCATAGCGCGCGTGGACCGAACTTTTGCGGGACACCGGGCCGACGACCCGCGGACAATTGGCCTCGTAGCGGTCGTCGCGGATGCCGATGCGCTTGCGGTTTTCGAAATCCAGCCCGTCGATCTCGGCCAGGAACCCGTGCACGAAATGCTGGCGCGATTGTTCGCCGTCGGAAACGATGTCGATGCCGGCCTGTTCCTGTTCATGGATGCAAAGCTCGGTGGCGTCCAGCTTGGCTTGTTCCAGGGCGTCGTCCCCGTCCGGCCGCCATTCCGCCCAAAGCACTTCCGGTTTGGCCAGCCAGGCCGGCTTGGGCTGGCTGCCCGCGACGGTGGTTTCAAACATGATTTTCGTCCCCTGTTTTCGCGCCGGTAAAAAGCATGATTTAAATCCGGGCGTAGCGCAAGTTGCACTTCCCGCCCGAAATTTGAAGAGCATCAACAATATTTGGCACGTGCCGAGAAACTGCGGGAGCTTGGAGAGCTGGAGGGCTTATTGAAGCTGAAGGGTTTACTGACTTAGTGCTGTTC
>JAYZAW010000225.1:0-11749 GCA_036339495.1 Pseudomonadota bacterium
TTCGCTAGTCAACAGTTCCATCCGGCCGGGGGCAAATCACGATTTCGTTGGGACGGATCGGCTATTCCAAGAATTGGGCGGCGCCTATGGACCGGCCGGGGCAAGCTGGTTAGGTTCGGGCAATTCGAGCATTCACATAGAGAGGCGGAGCTATGGCCACCGACAAGATGATCGCGCAAAAGGACGGCGCCGTCGGGCGGATAATTTTCAACAACCCGGAACGGCGTAACGCCGTGTCGTTCGAAATGTGGGAAGCTCTTGGCGAGATCACCAATGATTACGTCGCCGACGACCAAGTCCGCGTAATCGTGCTGGAAGGTGCCGGCGACAAGGCATTCGTGGCCGGCGCTGATATCTCACGCTTCGGAAGTGAACGGACATCGCAGGAAGATGTGGAACGCTACGGCACGATGGTCTCGTCCTCGACCGAGGCGCTGGCCGACGCGCCCAAACCCACCATCGCCAAGATCAGAGGGTTTTGTATCGGCGGCGGGCTCGGCATCGCCTTGTCCTGCGACATGCGGATCTGCGCCGATGACGCACAATTCGCCGTGCCGGCCGCCAAGCTTGGGCTTGGCTATCCACACAGTAATTTGCGCAAGCTCACCGATGTGGTCGGTCCGTCCTTCGCCAAGGAAATCTTTTTCACCGCGCGCCGTTTTTCCGCCACCGAGGCTGTTGAAATGGGACTGGTCAACCGGGTCGTGCCGGTGGCCGAACTGGATGAATATGTCTCGAATTACGCTGCCGTGATCGGCGGCAATGCGCCGCTGACCATTCGCCAGGTCAAGGGCACCGTCGGCGAACTCATGAAGGACCCGGCCGAGCGTGATCTCGCCCAGTGCGACCAATGGGTCAAGGACTGCTTCGACAGCGCTGATTACGTCGAAGGCCAGGCCGCCTTCATGGAGAAACGCCGTGCCGAATTCAAGGGGCGATAGGAGCCGGTCTCAAGACGCCTGTTGGATTTCCGCGATAAGCGATCCATATCAGGTCTCGGTGGTAAATTGCCGTTGAGCGTAATCATAGGCCGATTGTGCGAGCTCCGCGCGGAACGCGGCGTCGGCGGCAACCATCAAAAATGGACGGTCTGATTCCGGCAGTCTGCACGCGCCCTCAGACGTGGCAACCAAAGGCAGGCCGTAGCCGAGCGCCTCCACCGACTTGATCTTCAGCCCGGCCCCGGCGCGTACCGGATTGATTACGATATAGATCGCGCCATAGACCGCGTCGAGATCGGCGCCGTAGGCTTTCAACGTCATTCACCCCACCGAAACGTCCTTCAGAAAATTGTCGATATGGCCGTGGATATCGAGCGACAGGTCGGGCCGTCGGACAAGCGGCCATATTTCTTTGACGAACTAGTGCAAGGCATCCACGTTTGCTATCCAACCGCTTGCCACGAATCCGATGGACCGGACTTGGGTCCGAACAGGTTTCTGCTCGAAATCGACCGGGTGCGGCGTCAGGATGAAACTCCGGTCGCCGGTCACCGCCGAGAGCTCGGCGCAATCTTCCTGCTGGACCAGGATGGCGCGATCGAACTTGCGCAGGATGTCGAATTCCTCCGCTCGGGAGACGGTATGTTCGTCCCGAAGGCCGAGTTCGCGCATGCCCGCCTCGCAAACGCTGACGAAATCGTGGGTGTCTATAAAGGTGCGCGTGCCGGGTGGCAGCGCGTCCCGCAAATAGGCGAGATGGAGACGTTCGATAATGCAGATATTGAAGGCTTCCGCGAGGCAAAGTTCTTGAAGCCGGCTTGCATATTCGGCGGGCTGAAACGGGCGTTCACGGCCCAACCATGCGAAACGCCACGAACGGGGACGGGTCCTTAAAATTTCTTTGTCGCCCGGCTAAGCCAGGCCGAGCGCGGCAATGGTAAGATCCAGTCTCGACGCAAGGTAATCCGCCAGACGGTGCGTTCGCGCATGTGCGCCGGCCTCAAACCGCCAGATGCTTTTATCGGTTACGACGAGGACTTTTTGTCTCTGTATTTTCCGGGCCGAATCTAACCCGGACGCGCGACCCGTGACAAGACGGTCAGATCAGCGCCAGGCTGAGCCAAGGAAAAGCGACGATTGCAATCAACACCAGCAACATGATGCAGGCGAACGGGAAAGCCCCGGAAAATATATGTGCCAGCGTGATGGACGGATCCCGGATCGTGCTCTTGATCGTGAAACACGAAATCCCCAAGGGCGGGGTCAACAGACCGATTTCCGCGCCGATCACGGTCACGATGCCGAACCAGACGATATCGCCGCCCAACGCCTCGACCGAGCTCAAAAACAGGGGCACCACAATCAGGATGATGGACGCGGTTTCGATGATCGTGCCCAGCGCCACCATCAGAATGACGTAAATAACCATCATCCCCGTCAGCCCGAGATTCATGTCGGTCAGCCATTCGCTGAACATGGTCGGCAGAGCCGCAACGCCGAGCATCCGGCTATACATGGAGGCGGAGATGATCAGGAACAGGATGGCGGCGGTGATGTGGCCGGTTTCCACCAGCACGCGCCAGAAACCCGACCAGGTAAGCCTTCGCTTCAGGACGCCGATTACCAGTGCGCCCGCCGACCCCGCCGCGCCGGCCTCTTCCGGCGAAAACCAGCCCGAATAAATGCCGCCCAGCACCACCACAACCAGAACCGCGACCGGTATCAAAAGCTTGATGATTTCCCAACCGCTTATTGCCGGGCTGATATCTTCCTCGGACAACGTGGTCGGACCGCCAATGAAGTTGGGTGAGACAAAGGTCATCACCATGATCCCGAGGATGAATGCCATCGCCAGCAAAATTCCGGGTATGAATCCCGCCATAAACATGTCGCCGACCGATTGTTCGGCCACGATAGCGTAAATGATCAGCATCGCGGATGGCGGTATCAGAATCCCGAGCACGGAGCTGCCCGCCACCACGCCGACTGAAAACTGGGGGGTATAGCCAAAGCGCCGCATCTCGGGCACGGCAATGCGGGTGAACACGGAAGCCGAGGCGATCGACGAGCCGGTGATCGACGCAAACAGCGCATTGGCGGCCACGGTGGCCATGCCGAGGCCACCGCGAATACGCCGGAAAACCTGATCCGCGACCTTGTAGACATCCGCGCCCAGCCCGATCTCGGCTGAAACGATCCCCATCAAGGCGAATAGCGGAACATTGGCGAACACTTCATGTGAAACGGTGTCGCGGGTCGCGGCGGCCAGCAGGCTGATCGCAATATCGACGGAATCGCGATAGACCCAGACGCCGATGAACGAGACCAGTCCGAGCGACACGGCAACGTGCACGCCGCAATAGATCAAAATCAGAATGATAAATACGGAAAGAATTCCGACTTCTACGCCATACATCGGTTTTCCTTTATCCGCGCTGAACCAGCGATCGAAGATGTGTCGCAAAATTGATAAGAAACTGGATCATGGTGACGACAATGGCGATGACAATGATCAGCGCAATGGGCCATTGAGGCGCGGTGAACATACCCTCAATTCCGACATAGTAATCCTTGTTCCAGGCATCGATCAGATACGGAACGCTGCCGACCTGAATCAATCCCATGAAAAATGCGCCCAACAAGGAGGTGATCAGCCCCATGACATGGCCGATCGCCGGCTTGCGCGTCATGACCTGATTGAACAGGCCGTCGGACCGGGTCAACACGCCGGCCCGCAAAGCATCGGCGAGCTGCATGAACACGATCCCCACGATGGAAATCTCGATCATTTCAATGACGCCGACGATCGGCTGATTAAACGCCGAGCGCCCGATGGCCTCGACGTTGATCATGAGCATCAAAACAACTATCCAGCACGTGCCGGTCGCATTCATGCCGCCGACGATGTGGCCGAATATGCGAAGCGGGGCGTTTTGCTCGCGCCCCGCTTCGTCTTTCGACCCAGTAGTATCAGGCGGCCCGGAATTATCGGGCAATCAATGCTACTCCCTGTCCCAATGGCGGAGGATGGGCTGCTTGGCGGCCCGCATTTTGTCCATATAGGCTGACACCAACTTGGTGCCGGGAAGGCCTTTCTTGTCCAGCTTGCCGGCCCAGTCCTTGGCGATGTTCGGCATGAATTTGGCCCAATTCTTGCGCGCCTCCGCCGACATCTGGACAATCGTGCCACCCTTCGCCGCGTATTTCTTATAGGCGTCGCCGGCTTCACTCAAAGCCAACGCACCGGTGTGGTCACGGTACAGGGCGGTGACCTCATGAATTACATTCCGCACTGCTTTCGGCAGCTTCTTGTACGCGTCCATATTCATGGTCAGCGCCTTGGAATTGGCGGTGCCGATATCGGCTTTCAACATGAATTTGGCACCGCCATCGACCAGCTTGAAAGCAACCGCCGCGTCGGTCCACAACATGGAACCGTCGATCGAGTTGGTCTTGAACTTGTTGTAATAGTGCACCATGGACCCGAACACCGGCGTCGCCCCGGTGCCGGTCAGATAGCGCATGTTCAAGCCGGCGCCGGCAATCTTCATACCCTTGAAGTCCTTGATTGACGACACTTTTCTGGTGAAGAACAGCTGGTATGAATCGATCACCGAAAAACTGGTCAGCAACACCTGATTATATTTCGCCCAGGCCTCTCTCATGGCCGGGAACTGGTCGGCCAACTGGTCGACGGTGCTTGACACCAGCACCGCATCCGATGTCACGAACGGCACCACATAGGCCACCGCCTGCATCGGCACTTTGTCCTGGTGAAAAACGGTGGTCACGACGCCGATGTCGCCGAGGCCTTGCTGCATGCCCGTCATGACGCGCTTGACCTTGACGATTTGGCCGGCGAATGCCTGGTTCCAGCGGATCTTGTAATCGCCCGATTTGGCGAGCCGTTTATCGACCTCGGGGATGAAAAATTTAATGAAGGTTTTGACCTGCAAAGCGCGCGGCGGATATCCGTCGACCGCGGTCAGGCTGATGGTTTTCTGCGCCATCGCCGGGCTTTGCACGGCCATGACCGCCGCCGCCGCGCCGAGCGCGACAGGTGCGAAGATTTTGAACAAGGATGATGACATTAGGTTACCTCCTGCTTAGACCCATGAACGAAATTTTTGTTGATCACGAAAACGTGCGCTAGCACAGAAAAATGGAAACAACCCGCGCCGTCAAGGAAATATCGATATTTTTATATTGTATTGAAAAATATCGGAAATCCGACCGGACCGGCGCGGGCGCCTCTTGACAGGAATCCGTTCTAAAACTCCTCAAACAGACGGCCGAAGCCGTGGAACTTGTCGTTGACGCCAATGGCGCGCAGCGCGTGCCACATATTGGTGACATTGATCGGCAGCACCGGCTTGCCGATTTTGCGCTCGATTGCCGGGAACAGATCGAGCGTGCTGAGATTGGTGCCGACCTGGACGATGGTATCCACGTCGTCGCCGTCGAGTTCATTGAGCACCAGATCCATCACGTCGCCGCGCGGCGTATGGGCGATCGAAGTGGCGGTGTCGCATTTCATGCCGACCAGACGCTTTACGTTGAATCCGCTTTGGGTGAAAAATTTCATCACCTGCTCATCGCCGACCGACTGATAGGGCGTAATGACCGCGATGTCCTTGGAGCCGAATTTTTCCATCGCCCGGCGCACCGAATCCGCGCCCGTGGTGATGCCGATATCTGGGCCAAGCTGATCGCGCAACCGTTCGACGAAATCGTCATTGCCCTCGACGCCGCCCCAGAAGGTTTCGGCCGACATGCCCATCATGATGTAATCGACCTCGGCGGTCATGATATCGCGCAGCGAGTTTGGGATGGTGTCGCGGATGGCATGCACGAAATCCATGAAGGCGTCATCACTGGACAGATCCGTGTATTCGACCCAGAACCGCGAGAAATGCCAGGTCACGCCATGGGGAACCAGACGTAGGCAGTCATACTCGACGCCCGTATTGGTGGACGGAATGATGACGCCGATCCGGCCCCTTATTCCGATCCAGGGTTCCTGCGGTTTGGTAAGGACTTGCGTATCCATTTTCGACGGCCTCTTTAATTTTGTGGTCCTGATAATGCAGCCAATTCTACACATTAAGGTCGGAAAGGTCGACTCAAGGTGCGTTCCAAACCACCTGTCCGACGTCCGAAACATCATACCCGCCGAATTCTTCCGCCCGGACGCGGAACCTGGCCGAGCAGGAGAATTCGAGCAGTTTCTGGAACGGCCTCTCAAAATAGTCCCGCCGCGACACGGCGATGTCGAAACGCTCGGTGGTCAGCTCGACGAAATCAAGACGAAGCTGGCGCGCGGCCGCCTCGATAGCGAGGCCCGCATCGGCTTCGCCGTCCAGCACGGCAAGCCCCAACTCGGTTTCGCTTTTTGCCGGTTCAGTCAGAAGATTGAGAGCGTCGACTTCTATTCCCGCCTCATCAAGCAATTGCCGGAACAAAACCGCGCTGCCGGCGCCGGCCTGACGATGGGCGATGCGTACGGATTTCATGACGAGTTCGCCGATTCCCTGAATGCCGAGCGGGTTGCCCAGTGCCACCACCAGCCCCTGCGACCGCCAGGCCCAGTTCACCGCAACCAGATCCTGCCCGCCGCAGGCCTTGACGATAGCGCCGACATTATATGCCGCGCCGTCGGCATCACGCAGATGCAGTCCGGCGGCCATGGCGCGCCCATCGGCCAGGCGTTCCAGCCCGGCCACGCTGCCGCAGGCGAACATGGCGAGATCCGCCCCGGATTCGCGCAGCGCCCAATCGAGCAACGGATCCTGGCTGCCCGCGACGATGGGCGGCGGCGGGGATGTCTCGGTCGCCGGACCTTCCGTGCCCCGCATCAGCCACAGATCGATCAGGTTCTTGGGGAACAGCCACTTGCCGGTCACCCGGGTCGAGGGGATTTCCCCCTTTCCGAGCATCTCATAGATCTTGCGTTCCTTGACCCGCAGATAGGCCGCGACTTCGTGCGTGGTCATCATGTCGGGCATGACCGAGTTCCTACAAATCAGGTTAATTTCGTGCTATAAATACCATTATATCCAAACTTTAGAAATAAAAACAAAAATTATCAGTAATTCACATGATGAGAGGACCCAACGGTAGATGACGGATTTGTGGCAGGCCTTTTCGGTGGCCCTATCCTTGGTCGCCGGGCTGGATCGCGAGTTGATGGAAATCGTCGGACTGTCCTTGCGCGTCAGCCTGACGGCCGTGGCCGCGGCGGCGCTGATCGGCCTGCCGCTCGGCGCGGCGCTGACCGTGACGCGCTTCCCGGGCCGCGGCTTCTGTATCGTGGCGCTGAATTCGCTGATGGGGTTGCCGCCGGTGGTGGTCGGGTTGATCGTCTATCTGATGCTGTCCCGCGCAGGACCGCTCGGCGTGTTCGGTCTGCTGTTCACGCCGACCGCGATGATTATCGCCCAGACCGTGTTGATCACGCCGATCATCGCGTCCCTGTCGCGTCAGATTTCCGACGATTTATGGACCGAATACCGGGAGCAACTCCGCTCGCTCGGCGTCGAACGGCGGCGCGCCATCGCGACCTTGCTGTGGGACGGCCGCGCGGGCCTGCTGACCGCCGTGCTGGCGGGGTTCGGCCGGGCCAGCGCCGAGGTCGGCGCGGTGATGATCGTCGGCGGCAATATCGACCATGTCACCCGGGTCATGACCACCACCATCGCCATGGAAACCGGCAAGGGAAACCTCGCCCTGGCCCTCGGCCTCGGCATCGTGCTGATCGCAATCAGCCTGATCATCAACGGGCTGACCTTCGGACTGGGCGCGGCGACGCGACCGGGAAGGGCGGCATTATGACGGGATCGATCCTGCCGCTGCGCGTCGATGGACTGACATTCTTGGCGGGCAATCGCCGGCTGCTCGACAATGTAACTTTCGAACTCGCTGCCGGAAAACGCAGCGTCATTCTCGGGCCCAATGGGGCCGGCAAAAGCCTGATGCTGCGGCTTTGTCATGGGCTGATCACGCCCAGTGCCGGATCGATTGTCTGGGGCGACGGAGACATTCCGACCACGCATCTGGTACAATGTCAGGCCATGGTGTTCCAGAAACCGGTAATGCTGCGGCGCTCCACGGCCGCGAATATTTCCCATGCGCTGGCCTGCCGCGGCGTGAAGCGGCGAGAACGAGCCGGCCGCGTGGACGAAGCGCTGTCCCGCACCGGGCTCGAGACTTTGGCGCGCGTTCCGGCGCGGGTCCTGTCGGCCGGCGAACAGCAGCGCCTGGCATTGGCCCGCGCCTGGATCCTTCGGCCCGAAGTTCTATTTCTTGACGAGCCGACCGCCAGCCTTGACCCAGCCGCCACCCGGGACGTCGAAGACATCATCCACGCCATTCACGACGCCGGAACCAAGATCGTGCTGACGACCCAGGATCTCGGCCAAGCGCGGCGCATCGCCGACGAAATCCTGTTCCTGCATCACGGCCGACTGGTTGAACACGCGCCGGCCGAAGAATTTTTCAACGGCCCGACCGCGCCGGAAGCGCACACATTTTTAAGCGGTGAACTGATCGCGCTGGACCAAAACCATGGTTAAATTCTTCTTCTTGGGACTGTGCTTCCTCGCCTTCCCCGCTACGGCTGAAGACCGCTTTATCACCCTGGCCTCGACAACCTCGACGGAGAATTCCGGGCTCTTCGCCCATATCCTGCCGCGCTTTACCGAACAATCGGGCGTATCGGTCCGGGTCATCGCGGTCGGCACCGGCGCCGCCCTACGGCTCGGCGCGCGTGGCGATGTGGATGCGGTGCTGGTCCATGCCCGACCGGCCGAGCTGGATTTCGTCGCCGCCGGACATGGCGTCGCGCGGCGCGAGGTGATGCATAACGATTTCATCGTGATCGGCCCGATAAGCGACCCGGCGGGATTGCGCGGCGGGCGCGATATCGCCATTGCCCTGCGCAAGATCGAAGCGGCCAGGTTGGGATTTATATCGCGCGGCGACGATAGCGGCACCCACAAGGCGGAACGGCGCTATTGGAAATCCGCCGACATCGATCCAGGACAAGGCTCCGGCAAATGGTATCTGGAAACCGGCGCGGGCATGGGGGCGACGTTGAACGTCGCCGCGGCCAAATCGGCATATGCGCTGACCGACCGCGCCACCTGGCTGGCGTTCGGCAACCGGTCCGGCCTCGCCATCCTGGCCGAGGGTGACCCGAGGCTGCGCAATCCATACGGCGTGATCATGGTCAACCCGACGAAGCACCGTCACGTGAAGCACGATCTTGCACGGAAGTTCATCGACTGGCTGGTGTCTCGCACCGGCAAGTCGGCCATCGCCTCGTTCCGGATCGACGGCCGACGGGTATTCTTCCCCGCCCCCTGAGAATTTTAGATCTCGCGCCAGTCGCCCGCCTGTTCGAAGGCATGGGCGGCGCGGTAGATTGTCTTTTCATCCCAGTGTTTCGCGGTCAGCATCATGCCGACCGGCAATTCGTCCGACAGCCCGCAGGGCGCCGACAGGGACGGATGACCCGTGATATTGAAGGCCGACGTATTGGACAGCATTTCCCACGCCGCGCGCGTCGCCTGCTCGGGCGCGGCATCGGCATCGGGCAACGGTGACGCCACGATCGGCGAGGTCGGCATCAGCAGCAAATCCACGTCCCGCAGCGCGTCGTCATAAGCCGCGCGCAGACGACGGCGTAGATTCATCGCCTTGGCGTAATACCGCCCGCCGGTCTGTTTCAGGGTAAGGCTTCCCACCACCATCATCATGCGAACCGTATCGGGCCATTCCTGGGATCGATCGCGCCATCCGGAATTGGCCTCGACCAGCCCAGGCACGTAAAGGCCTTCGTGTCCAACCCCGAGGCCATGCATTTCCAGCAAGGAAATCACGCCGCCTTCATAGCCGATCGGCCCCCAGATCGACGGCCCCAGCTTGTGCATGGGTACGGAGATTTCGGTCACCACCGCGCCGAGCTGTTCGAAGCGTTGCGCGGCTTTTTTTGTTTTGCCATCGACTCCGGGTTGGGAATTGCCGCGCCCGAATCCTTCTTGGACCAGGCCGATCCTGAGACCCTTGATGTCGCGGCCGAGCGCATCGCAATAAGGACCTGGATACGACCCGTTCTGACGGGAATCGAGCCCATCGGGTCCCGCGAGGGTTTCCAGTAGTTGCGCGTTGTCTTCCACGTTTGTGGTGATCGGGCCGCAATGATCGATGGTCGGCTCCAACGATAGAATACCGCTATAGGGCACTAGGCCAAAGCTCGGCTTCATGCCATACACGCCGCAAAAACTCGCGGGAATACGCACCGATCCGCCCTGATCGCAGCCGAGCGACATATCGACTTCGCCGGCCGCCACCAGCGCCGCGCTGCCCGACGACGACCCGCCGGCCGAATATCCGCGGCGCAGCGGATTATGCACCGGGCCGGTGGCGCTGGTATTGCTGCTGCCGCCGGCGCAGAAATATTCGCACACCGCCTTGCCCGCGATTTCCCCGCCGGCATCGAGTATCCGGGTCACCACGGTCGCGTCGAGCTCGGGCACGAAGCCGTCCAGCGTGGACGACCCGTTCGCCATGGGAACACCGGCGACGCAGATATTGTCCTTCACCGCAATGCGTTTACCGGCGAGCGGGCCTTTGATCGCGCCGGAAATAGATGTCTTTACATACCAGGCGCCCAATGGGTTTTCGTCGTCCGACGGTCGCACGCCCGCGTTTCGCGGGTATTTGACCTCCGGAAATTCGTTTGGAAGGTCGTCGAGATTGCCGTAAGCGCGCAGCATGGGCGCAATAATCCGCTGGGTCGCTTCAAGGTAATCATCGGTCAGTTCAAGCCCCAATTCACGGGCCTGGTCCCGCAACTGATCAATTGTCGGATTTTCGATCATCTCATAATCCCATCAAGTCTTGGCGGACCAAATCCCTATATAAACTATTATGATATTTGTCCGAATTTATATTTACTAGTGTAGGCAGCCGGCGGGTCATAGGGGTCGCACGACCCCACCTCCAACCATGAACCGCCATTGCCAGGAAACCCTTTGGGTTTCGGAGCTCGAGCGCTGCCATCCCGTTTCCCTCAATGGGTTGGTAGCCGAGGAGGCACCCCCAAATTCATTCCTCTTGCCGCCTGTCCTCAACAGTGGCACATTTTTCACCGGCGATAAATTCCAACCTGCGATGCAAGGGGAAATCACATGTCTGGATTACGCAAGCTTGTTCTCGAAAAGACAGCTCCATTCCAAGGCCTGCCGGAACTCGTGGCCTATGACGAGGGGTTGTTCGAGGCCGAGGGGCTGGATGTCGAATTCGTCAGCCGTGAACAGAATTCGCTGCAGACCTCGCAGGTCGATGTCAACGACCCCAAGGGGCTCAATCCGTTCTCAAGCCACGGCTCGGCATTGGAGACCGGCGGCGCGGACATGTACAACGCCTGCGAATGGGGCAATTACGCACGGGTCAGCGCAACGTCCCAGGACAGCCGCCAGCTCGGTCGGCGCGGCATCATGGTCTATGCCGCGATCATGGTCGCGCCCGATTCCGATGTCTACACGCCGCAGCAGCTGGCCGACAAGCTGGTTGGGCTGCCCTATTATTTCGGCACCCATTATCTCGGCCTGCTGTTGCTGGAAGGGTTCGTGCCGCGCGACCGGATCCGCACCTGCCAAGTGCCGAACGGTTCCGGCAAGCGACTGGCATCGCTGATGAGCGGCGAGATCGACGCCACCACCCTGACCGAACCCTATATCACGGTGGCGGAAAAAGCCGGCTGCCGGATCGTGGCCTCGGCCTTTTACAACGGCACCGAGGTGGCC
>JAYZAW010000226.1:0-9746 GCA_036339495.1 Pseudomonadota bacterium
TCGGCGGAGGGGAATTCGAACAGGCGCGCTATATCGAGGCGTTTGTCGGCGATATCCGGGTGGCCTCGATCTATCTGCCGAACGGCAACCCAGCGCCGGGCGAGCAATATGATTACAAGCTGGCCTGGATGGAACGGCTGCATGATCACGCGGCGCAATTGCTGAACCGGGACGAGGCCGTGGTGCTGGGCGGCGATTACAATGTGATCCCCGAGGATGAGGACTGCCACGACCCGGCCGCCTGGGCCGACGACGCGCTGTGCCTGCCGGAGACGCGCTCGAAATTTCGCGCCATGATGTATCTCGGCTATACCGACGCCTACCGCGCGCTGAATTCCAAGCCCCATCAGTACAGTTTCTGGGATTATCAGCGCGGCGCGTGGCAGAAGGATTTCGGCGTGCGCATCGATCATCTGCTGCTGTCGGCGCAAGCCACCGACCGGCTGACCGGGTCGGGCATCGATAAAACGCCGCGCGGGCTCGAAAAAGCCTCCGACCACACGCCGGTGTGGTGCGAACTTTCCGAGGCAGGCGGGGCATGACCGCGGAGATTTCCGGCAAGTCGGCCAAGTGGCGGTCCTACTATGAGGCGGTGTCGGGCAATCCGGCGCGCGACACCACCCTGCTGGCACTTGATAAATGGCATGAAGAAAATTCTTCAAATGGAGGATATGCAATCGATCTTGCCTGTGGCGAGGGACGCGATACGGCGGAATTCCTGCGCCGGGGCTGGCGCGTGCTGGCGGTCGATTCCGAGCCGGCGGCGCTCGACTGGCTGACCGCGCGCGACGATCTGACGGCACCGGCGGCCCGGCCCCAAACCGGGAGCCTGGAAACCCTGTGTTCGCCGATGGAGGACGCCGAATGGGAGGCGGCCGATATCGTAAACGCCAGTTTCGCCCTGCCCTTCGTGCCACGCGACCGTTTTCCCGGCCTGTGGGACCGGATCACCGGCTCGCTCCGGCCGGGCGGATTTTTCGCCGGACAGATCTTCGGCCCCGACGACGACTGGGCATCGGACAGCCTGAGCATTTACGACCGCGCAGGAGTAGACCGGCTGTTTCAGGGCTTCAGCTTCGAACGCCGAGAGGAAATCAACCGCGCCGGCAAGGACGCCCACGGCAACGCCAAGCACTGGCACATGTTCCACATCGTCGCGCGCAAGGATTGAGGGGGCCGGCCCATGCGCTATATCGTGATCGGCATGCTGTTCGGCGGTGTCTGGGCGATCATCCAGATGGCGCGCGGCGACATCACCGACCCGGCCACACTGGCGATCCCGGTGCTGTTCTGCGGCATGTTCGGGGCGATATTGTGGGGCGTGCGCGCGCTGGTGCGGCGGTTCCTGAAATAGCGCCGCCGTTTTTCCACTGAGTGGAGTTTTCTTATTCAGCCGCCTGGGCGTCAAATCGCGCCCGAAGCGGATCGATTACGGCGACGCCGCCAGCCGGTTGCTTGATCTTACCATCATTGCGGTCTGGATCGTGCTGCTGATTACCGTTCCGATACGGTAGGAAAATGCCTTTAATTCCCCGCCATTGCCGGGGCCGCCGCGCCCGCCTATAGTTTCAGACCGAGCAATATTCAACGAACAGGAAAATTCCATGGCGATTGTCGATGTCCGTTCCATGTCCCCCGACGAAAAAGAAGCGTTTCACCGCGAGGCGGAGACGCGGATCCAGCCGCTCGGCTTCACCCCGCCCGAAACCGACAAGCCCAAGGATGTCGAGCTGCTGGGCAGGACCGAGCGTATGCGGACCCTGGTTCAAATCGTCAAGGACGGCGGCGAGAACAATCTGCATTACCACACCAACACGGACACGTCGTGGGTGGTGCTGAAAGGCCGGGTGCGGTTTTACGGGCTCGGCGACGAACTGATCGGCGAGTACGGGCCAAGCGAGGGGCTGCTGATACCCGGTGGCGCGCGCTACTGGTTCGAAAAGGCCGGCGACGGGACGCTCGAACTTTTGCAGGTGGTCGCTGTCGAGACCGGCGCCAAGGGCGAGCGCATCAATATCGAGCGCCACAAGGGCTGGATGGAAGACCGCGAGATGCTGAAGGTTTACGAGTAGGCGCCGCCGCGGCGAATTAAAGGGGACATTCTACTTTTTTCGAAGCGAAGCGTGGAAAAGTGGAATGTCCCCTTTAATTGTCCCTTTAAATCGGGCGAGGAAAAATTCATGTACAGGGGCGTCCTGATCCCGGTCATCACGCCGTTTCTCGAGGACGGCGCGGTGGATGAGCCGGTACTGCGGCGGCTGGTGGATTTTTACGTTTCGGCGTCGATCCAAGGGCTGTTCGCGCTCGGCTCGGCTGGTCAAGGGCCGGCGCTGTCGGCGGATGAACGCAAGGCGGTGGCCGAGATCATCCTCGATCAGGCGGCCGGGCGCGCGCCGGTGATCATCCATGTCGGCACCGCCGATACGCCGACCACGGTCGAGCTCGCCAGACACGCGGCGCAAGCGGGCGCCGACGCGATCGGCGTGATCCCGCCTTATTACTACAGCGACGCGCCGCAATCGGCGATCCTGGAGCATTTCAGGACCGTGTCGGACGCCGCCGACCTGCCGATCTTCATTTACGAGAACCCGAAATATTGCGGCATTTCCATCTCGCCCGAATTCGGCGTCGCGCTCAAAAAGGAAGTGCCGGCGATCCGGGCCATGAAAGTGGCCTACGGCGCGGGCGCGATGGCGGATTACGTGAAGCTGTTCCCGGACGACGTCGCGGTGTTCACCGGCAATGCGGATATTTTCGGGATGATGCCGTTCGGCGTCGCCGGCATGATCAATCCGCCGACCAGTTCCGTGCCGGAGCTCTGCGTCGCGCTGTACCGGGCGCTCGAAGCCGGGGATTACGCCAAAGCGGCCGATCTGCAGGGCAAGGTGAACGCGATCACCCAGATGTTTATCGCGACCCAGAAGCGCCATGGCCGGGGAACGATCGCCGAGACGTTCCGGATTCGCGGCATCCCGGTCAAGCGGTTTCCGCGCTGGGAAACCGCGCCCCTGCCCGACGACGCAAAGGAGGCGATCCGCCGCGCCTACCGCGACGCGGGCATATTGGACTGAGCGCGCCATGGACATCACCAACGGCGATATTCCCCATGTCGGCCCCGGCACGCCGGGCGGCGACTGGCTGCGGCGCTACTGGCTTGCCGTGGGCGCGGCCCGCGAGCTGTACGACATTCCCCAGGCCGTGCGCGTGTTGGGCGAAGATCTGGTGCTATTCCGCGATCTCAAAGGCCGGCCCGGGCTGCTTGGCCGGGCCTGCGCCCACCGCGGCGCGTCGCTGGAATATGGCGATATCGAGGCGCGCGGCATCCGCTGCGTTTATCACGGCTGGCTCTATGGCGTGTCCGGGCGCTGCCTCGAACAGCCGTCGGAATCCGGGGCCGGCACGTTCTGTCACAAGGTCAGCCAGGTCTCGTACCCGGTGCATGAACAGGGCGGGCTGATCTTCGCCTATCTCGGACCCGACCCGGAAAATCCGCCGCCGTTCCTAAAATTTTCGCCGCTGGTCGATCATGGCGGGCAGCGGCTGGTCGAGGACATCCGCCATTTCGATTACAACTGGTTCAATTTCTATGAAAACAGCGCCGACCCGTGCCATGTTTGGATTCTGCACGGCGCCAGCGGCTATGGCCGGCAGAGCTGGGGCGACCGGTTTTTCAGCGCCGACGATCCGCCCGCATTCGAGCCGGTCGACACGCCTTACGGAATGAAAATCGTCATGACCAAGCCATCCGGCGCGCCGGGAACGTTTTTTGTCGACGAGATGAGTCTCGGCCTTCCGAGCATCCTCCAGGTCGGCGACACGCCCTATGTCCATGCCCAGGTCGATCCGCAACTCGGCCTCAACGCGGGCTCGGACTACGAACACCTGTTGTTCCTGACGCCCAACGACGACGATCATTTCATGCTGTTCACGGTGGATTACTACACCGGTCCGGAGCCCGACATCTTCGGCCGTCTCGCCGAAATGCGGCGGCGCGAGGAACCGGACGAACAGCTCAAGCCCCATGACAAGCGGCCGCTGATGCCGTTCCGCGGCAATGTCCGCCGGGAGGATATCGTCGCTCAGGGCACCCAGGATATCCTCGGACGCCGCGCCGAGCATCTCGGCCCGTCGGACCGCGGCGTGATCATGCTGCGCAAAATGGTCCGCGAGGCGATCCAGGCCGTGGCCGACGGCAAGGATCCCAAGGCGCTGCATCTGGACGCGAACTCAGACGGGCTGGTGACGCTCGATTCGTTCGTTGGCGTGCGCCCGGTTCCATGACATGAAAATCGGTGGAACGCGATGATCGTCGTCACCGGGGGTAGCGGCAATCTCGGCCGCCATGTGGTCCGCGCACTGATCGATGCCGGCAATGAGGTACTCAATCTCGACCGGGCCCCGCCGGCCGGGGAACCGTGCGAGTTCCGGCAGTGCGAGCTAACCCGGCCCGACGAGCTCGATGAGGCCTTCAAGGGCGCCGACGCGGTGATCCATCTGGCGGCCTATCAGGCGCCGGGCATCGTGTCCGACAGCGAGACGTTTTCGAACAATGTCGCGGCGAGTTACAACGTCCTCCGGGCGGCGGACGACCGGGGCGTCGGGCGGGTGGTCATGGCGTCGAGCATCGCGGCCTACGGCTTTACCTACGCGCGCAGGATGTGGCCGCCGGACGCACTCCCGCTGGACGAGGATTATCCGTGCCTGCCGCATGACCCCTACGGGCTGTCCAAGATCGTCGGCGAACGGCTTGCCGATGTGATTGTAACCCATTCCGACATATCGGTGGTCAGCCTGCGCGTCACCGGGGTCAATTTCGATCTGGATTATGGCTCCCTGCCGGAGCGTTGGGCCGAACCGGGCGCCAAAATCGGGACCTTCTGGAGCTATATCGATGCCCGCGACGCCGCATTGGCCTGCCGGCTCGCCGTGGAGGCGGACATCGACGGCCATTTGATCTGCAATCTCAGCGCCGATACCAGCCACTACCGCGAACCGACCGACGAGCTGATCGCCAGATATCTGCCCGGAACCAAGATCCGCGACGGATTTCCCAGTCATTTCGGCGGGCTCGACAACAGCCGCATCAAGCGGGCGCTCGGGTTCGAGGCGCGGCATCACTGGCGGGATTATATCACGCCCGACGGCAAGACAATCGCACCTTAACGGTCCCGTTCGTCCTCAAGCTCCTTCAGGCGGTGTTCGCGCGCAAACGCGGGGGCGTAGTCGGGATCGATCGGCGGGCGGGTTCCGTCCGGGATCATCGGGCCCGGCCGGCCGGCTTCATCGGCGCGCCGGTTGAACTCGTTTTGGGCCGCGAACAGCGCATCCGGGTCGGTCATCAGATCGAGCACGCTGAAAGCCACCGCGCGGGCCGCGCTCAATACCGTCGGGTGGGCCGTCGCGCCGTGGCAGAAGGCTGCGCGCGCCCAGTTCGGCAACGCCGTGGTGCGCAGCCCATGGGCGACATAGATCCGCGCCGTCGGCGCATGCCAGCAGAACTCGTTGACGTCGTCGGCGCCGCCAGCAAAATCCCCCGTGGCGCCGGCGCGGACGTCGGTCAGGCCTTCGTCGAACGGTTCGTTGTTGGCCGGCATCCCGAGATTTTTCAACACCTCGGCGGCGAAGGATTTGGCTTCAACCGAAAATTGCGGCGCGCCGGCGCGCTCCAGATTGCGGTAACATAAATCGGCCATGGCGTGGTTTGGCAGCCACGGACGGGTCGAGGAAAAAATGCGCCGCTCATAGGTCGCGCCGACCGCCAGGCAGGCCGCCTCGACCGCGCTGGTCAGCATGGCGGAACTGCGTTCGATGGCGTCCCGCGTCGCCGAACGCAGCACGAACCAGCTCTGGGTCGTACCCGGAATAGATGTCGGGTGTTCGCCGCCCCGCGCGATGATCTCGCTGATCGTCGAACGGTCGTCGCGCGGCAGGTGATCCTTGAGAAATTGCAAGATGACATGGGCCAGGATTCCGGCATCGATCGCGCTGACCCCGGTCCAGGGCCGCGCCGAATAGGTGCTCTTGCCGATAAAGCTGAAGATCTCGCCCTGCTGGATGCCGGGGCCGAGATCCCACTCAACGGTCGAATAGGGCCGCGGATGCCAGGCGACCACGGCGTCGAGCCCGTCAAACATGCCGGCTTGCGCCATCAGGGGCTTGCCGGCGCAGAGCTTTTCGGCGGGCGTGCCGAAGGCCACGACCGATCCGTCGAAGCCGTGAGCCTTCATGGCCTCGGCGGCGGCGATTGCGGCGGCGGCGCTGGCCACCCCGATGCCGTTATGCAGATCGGTAAATCCCGACAGCCGGCCAGGATGGGCCTGGGGATGAGGAACCGGGGCCTGGGTTTCGCCCGGCGTGGCGTCATATTCGCACATCACCGCGATGCGCGGACCCGGACGACCAGCGCTCCAGTTGGCAACGAAGGCGCTCGGCATGTGGCCGCCGCCCATGTCGATGTCGAACCCATGACGCGCCAACAGATCGCACAGCGCCTGGGCCGATTTCATTTCGCAGAAGCTCGGTTCGGCATATTCCCAGATTTGGTCGCTGAGGTCGAAGATTTCGCCGCTATTGGTGTCGATCCAGGCGCGCGCCGTCTCGAACATGCCGTCGTTGCCCATTGGAGGTTCAGCTATAGATATGCCAGTTGTCGTCGGGCAGCACGACGGTGGCCTGCTGCCCGGCGGTGAAGGTTGAATCGCCGGCGAGCCGGATCATCAGCTTGACGCCCGAGACGTCGACCTCGAACAGCACGGCGTCGCCAAGATAGGTCTTGGTCAGCACCGTGCCCAGCGTGGACCCCGAATTTCCATCTGAGTTTGGTTTTAGGTCGAGATGCTGGGGCCGGATCGCGAGCATCACTTCGCTGCCGATCTCGCAGCCCGACGGCAGATCGTGGCTGCGCGGCCCGAGCGGGGACTCCACCATGCCCGGCCCGGTGACCTTGGCCTTGATGAAATTCATGTCGCCGACAAATTCGGCCACAAAATGGTTCGGCGGCTTTGCATAGACTTCCTCGGGCGAGCCGATCTGCTGGATTTCGCCCTGGTTCATTACGCAGATCCGGTCGCCGAGGCTGAGCGCCTCGGCCTGGTCGTGGGTCACGTACAGCGTGGTGACGCCGGCGGTGGTGGCGATCTTCTTGAGCTCGATGCGCATTTCCTCGCGCAGCCGCGCATCAAGATTACTGAGCGGCTCGTCCATCAGCAGCACCCGTGGTTTGGTGACAATGGCGCGGGCGAGCGCGACGCGCTGCTGCTGGCCGCCGCTGAGATCGGTGACCGGGCGATCCCCGAGCTCTTCCATCTGAACCAGACGCAGGCTGTCCATGGCGCGCTCGCGGACCTGATTCTTGGGCAGCCGGCGGCGGCCGTCGGTCAGCGGCAGGGAGACGTTCTGGTAGACGCTGAGATGAGGCCAGACGGCATAACTCTGGAACACCATGCCGATATTGCGGTTTTCCGGCGGCGTGAACTCGCCGCCCTCGACCGAATTGACCATTTCATCGGCGATCTGGATATCACCCGCGGTCGGCTTTTCGAGCCCCGCGACGCAGCGTAGCGTGGTGGTCTTGCCGCAGCCGCTGGGGCCGAGCAGAACGACAAATTCGTTCTCGGCGACATCGAGATCGATCTTATTGACGGCGCGGACCGGACCTTGGCTGGAGTTGAAGGTCTTTTCCAGGCCGCGGAGAGAAATCATGGTTTTGGCGGACATTGTTTTTTACCAGTTCCTAAAAGTTACGCCCGATCACATATCGACCGAGATTCTGCTACGCCGGGCGAACTTCCAGCCAATGAACAGCAAGGGAAGGAAAGCCATCATCATCAGCACCGTGATTGCCGCGGCCGTGTTGGGAGAGCCCATGGTCCAGCGGCCCCAAACGATTGCCGGCAGCGTGACATTGTCCTGACTGATCAGGAACACGGCGACGGTCATTTCTCGGTACACCAGCAGCCCGGTCCAAATCCAGACCGAAAACAATGTCGGCCGCAGCAACGGGATCATCACCCGGCGCACGGTGCGGATCATGTTGAGGCCCGAGATATAGGCGGCTTCTTCCAGTTCTTTGTGGATCTGGATCATCGAGCTGTTCAGCGCTCGGGTGCCGAATGGCAGCCAGACGATCACATAAACCGCAACCAGCAGCCACACCGTGCCGTAAATCGGCACGACATTCTGGATTACATAGAGCGCCAATATCAGCGCGCCGACCGACATCACGACCCGCGGAATGGTGTGCGGCAGGAAAGCGCCGAATTCGAGCAGATAGCGCGCGCTGGTCTGTGAGCGCACCACCAGCCAGGACACGCAAAACGCCAGAACCAGGATCACCGGCGGCACGACCACCATCAAGGCAACGGTGTTCTTGAGCCCGCGCAGGACATATTCCCAATTCATCTGCTCGAAATTCATCATGGTCAGCAGGTTGAGGGATTCCAGCGTCGGCGCGGTGATGTACGGCATGAACGCCATATAGCAGACCAGCAAAATCGGCAGCATCAGCCCAATACAGAAATAAGTGCAGATGAACGCCCAGCAGCCATAGACCCAGTTGCCGGCGTCAATCTGCTTGGCCTTGTAGCCCTTGCCGGTAACCACCTGATAGCGCTGGCTGCGGCGCAGCATCTGGACGTACCAAAGCGTCAACACGATGGCGACCAGCACCATCATGGTGCCGAGCGCCGCCGGAATGCCGTATTCGGGCAGCCCGTCGGGCGGGAAGGCTTCGGAAAACACGAATGTGCTGAACACGAAGATGCCGCTCGACATGCCGATCACGGCCGGAATGTCGAAGGTCGCGAGACCAATCACGAAGATATAGATCAGCGCCGCCAGAATGGCGGGCCGGGCCAGCGGCAGGGTGATGCGCCACAGCGTGCGGCCGAAGGTCATGCCGGATGTCTGGGCGGCCTCCTCCAGCGCCGGATTCATGGTGCGAAAGACCTGAACGTTGAGAACGAAGGCCAGCGGGGCCAGGGTCAGGCCCTCGACCAGCCCCATGCCGGACAGGGTTTCGATATTGACCGGAGCGCTTTCGAGACCGAACAGGGCCATCAGCGCCTTGTTGAGAAAGCCGATGCGCTCGTGGGCGATGAAGGTCCAGCCCATGCCGATAAAGACCGGCGGCACCAGAAGACCGGTCGTCATCATGGCGTAGATCAGTTCCTTGGGCCGGATCGTGGTGCGCTCTGTGATCCAGGCGATCGGCAGCCCGATGGCCAGCGACACGAACGTCGTCACCACGGCAAACGCCATCGTGTTCTCGAGCACCTCGATAACGAATTCATCGCCGAACAGGGTGCGATAATTTTCAAACGAGTAGACCGCGTCCTCGGTGCCGATAACGCCTTCCTGGATGCTGACCCAGACAAACACCGTGACAATGCCGAGCAGCGCAACCATCGGCAGCAGCGCTAGGGGCAGCAGCGGCGATATTTTGACGCGGAAGGCGGAAAGCTTTCCGGTCGAGGTTTCTCTCAGCGCTTGCGCCATGACGCGCCCCTCCGGAAAACTTTCCCCTGAACCAATGTTTTACCCGGTTCCAAAAAACGCATATTGATGGGTTTCATTTCCTGGAACCGGATAAAACTTTGCTTCCGGGGAAAATTTTTCGGAGGGGCGCGTCATGGTGCAAGCGCTGAGAGAAACCTCGACCGGAAGGCTTTCCGCCTTCCGCGTCAATATATCGCCGCTGCTCCCCCTGGCGCTGCTGCCGATGGTCGTGCTGCTCGGCATTGTCGCGG
>JAYZAW010000227.1:0-10246 GCA_036339495.1 Pseudomonadota bacterium
TGATAAACCGATAATGTAATAACAGCTAATACGTTGTTTTATATTATTTGTTTATCCCTACTCAATCTAACCTGATCAGCCATTTGTCAAATCCATTTACTGTCTATCAAACTTAATTTCGGAACACTCGGGTTCAGCTGAATTTCGGCAGAATCTCGGCGGCGATCAGTTCGATCTGTTCCATGTCGAATTTATAGGGAACCAGCGTGATCTGCTGGACGCCGGCGTCGAGATGGGCCTGGAGCTGTTCGATGCAGTTGTCGACCGTGCCGAGCACCGCACTGTCGGTGGTCGAATCGCTCCACCCCGCGAAGTCCCATTCGGTGGTCAGCCATTCCAGCATCGGCGCTTCCACTTCTTCGCGCGACTTGCCGACATAGATCGGCAGCTGGTTGATGCTCTTGAGCGTATCCGGGTCCTTGCCGGCTTCTTCGGCGAAGTTGCGCACCTTGGTCCATGATTTCGCAAACCCCTCGGCGGTGTAGTAATAGGTCAGCCAGCCGTCGCCCGCCACGCCGGCGCGCTTGAGCACGCGGTCAACATAGCCGCCGATCAGAATCGGCGGGCGGGGCGTTTGCACCGGCTTCGGCGATAGCACCGCTTCCTTGAGTTCATAGGGCGGGTAGCTTCCCGTGACCGAGTGTTCCTGCCACAGCCGGGTCAGGACCTCCAGGTTCATGTCCATGATATCGCCGCGCTTCTTGAACGGCACACCGATGGCGTCGAACTCGCGCTTGTACCAGCCGCCCGCCATGCCGAGCGTCAGTCGCCCATTGGAAATCTGATCGATGCTGGAGAGCTGTTTGGCGAGCGATACCGGGTTGCGCGCCGGCAACACGAGGATGCCGGTCCCGAGCCGGATGGTCTCGGTGCGCGCCGCAACGGCGGTCAGCACCGACAAAGCGTCGAGAATCGGAAAATAGGGGTCGACGCCGAGCAGGATGTGGTCCCACACCCAAACCGATTCGTAGCCGAGCTGCTCCATCCGGACGCCGTAGTCGATCAGGGCCTTGGCGTCCGGCATCTCGGGGGCCGCGGTAAAGTTTTGCATCGCGATGCCGAAGATTTTGCTTGCCATGTTTGTTTCCCTTGTCTTGTCGGGCCTGCCGGGTTGCGCCGATCAGGCGATGTAAACCCGATCTGGGTCGAATTCGCGCAGCACGGCGAGCTCGTCGTCGGTCGGGGTTTCCGTGGTCTCGATGTCGGTATTGAACAGAATATCGAATCCGGTGTTTTCGCGCACCTGCTCGGCGCTGACGCCGGCATGGAGCGCGAGGACTTTCATGCGTTTGCTTGCCTCGTCGAAGCCCAATATCGCTAGGTCGGTGACCACTTCGGCGGGTCCGCCGGTGGTCAGGCCGGAATCAGCGCGGCTCGATCCGCCATGCCAGAAACCGGTGCTGGTGACGAAGTCGACATTTTCGACGAAGCGGCGCTTTTCGTGCAGCATCGCGACGATCACTTTGGTCAGGCTGGCGATGTCGTTGCCGCCGCCGGTGCCCGGCAGCCGTATCTTCGGATCATCGGCGTCGCCGATAAACGACGAGTTGAGATTACCGTACTGGTCGATCTGCGCGCCGCCCATGAAGCCGATATCGACATATCCGCGCTGCAGCAGCAACAGAACATCGGTGTTGGACAGCACCATGTTGGCGCGCCGCGTGCAACGCTGTTCGTTGGTCGACGGCGGCAGTTCGCCGGGCACGACGAACGGGCCCAGCGTGCCGCCCTCGAACAGGATCGTCAGCCCGGGGGCATGCATGCGCTGCGCCAGCGTGGCCGCGAGAAGCGGAATTCCGACGCCGGCGAACACCGTATCGCCGTCCTTCAACAGCCGGCTGCTCATCACGGCCAGCAATTCTGATTTACTGTGGCGCGTCGTGTCAGTCATTATGGACGCTCCTGCCGCGGATGGTGGCGTCGATCACGTTGTCCATTCCAAGCAGCGCGAGATATTCGTTCCAGCTTGCCGGTGCGTGGACATATCGTTCGAGATACTCGGCAACGCCCGCGGCCGCGTCCTTTCCGGTCAAATCGGCATAGGCGTCCAGATTGGTCAGGAACGGCTCGTACACACCGTAGCATTCATGTGGCGCGCAGCCATAGGGCACCTCGACCACGGCATCGACGGTGATGAACGGGATCTTGGTCTGGTCTGGCGCGCGGCGAATCTGGTCGTTGGACACGATGCATTCGGTGGTCAGGATGACCTTGTTGGCGGCCATGGCGATGTCGGCATCCATGAACGGCAGGCCGTCGATCTGGGCGTTGCCGTGCGGATCGCAGCGCTGGACATGGATCAGCGCGACATCGGGGTTGAGCGCCGGCACCAGCAGCAGCTTGTCTCCGGTGAACGGGCAGTTCATCTCGTGGGTTTTATCGTCGACGCGCTCGCCGACATCCGATCCCATCATGGTGCGGGTCGGCATAAACGGGATGCCCATGGCGCCGGCGCGGTAGCCCAACCCGATCGCCATGTGGCTCCATTCCTCGAACCGAGCGAGCTTGTTCTCGGTATAATGGCGCATCACCTTGGACACGCCCCAGACGATGCCCTGGCTGAACCAGCTGGTCAGGATGTGTTGGCTCGCGCCCGAGCCGTAGAACAAATCGCCCTCGGTCGAGGTGATGCTGCGCGAAACCTTGAGGTCTTTTTTCCCGGCGCGGATCAACGCCCACACCATGGCCATCGGCGTCCGCGACAGGGTGCATCCGCCAAGCGCCACGTGATCGCCGTCGATGACCAGCGCGGCCGCCTCCTCAAGCGACATCACCTTGTCGCGCAGGCTGCGGTCGCGCGCCTCGGTCTCACGGCGCAGCTCGGTATAGGATTTGGTCACGGCGCGGTCATACTCCAGTTCTTGCGTTGAAATCATCGATCATCTCGTCCCATACCGGAAGCACTTCCTGCAGGGCCTTCCAGAACCGCTGGTCGGCGCGCCGGTCGAAATCTTCCAGCTCGACGCCGCGCTGCTCAACCCAGGTGAAATAGCCCAGATTGAAGATGCGGCGGCGCTCGCGATGTCCGGTCTCGAGATAATGATCGCCGTCGACCCCCATGAGGCAGCGGGCAAAGGTCTCGGCCGCCGAGAGCGTATCGAATTCGCCGCCGAAATCAGTCGCGATCGATTTTTCACGTTCGCTGTCATAGAGCACCGAGCTGTCGGTTGCAACGGTGACGATCAGGTCTTTTTCGGTGAGATCGAAATAGCGTGCCGTCTTGATCGCCGCCAGCACGTTGGCAATGCCCGACAGGCCGAGATGACGAAGTTCGCCGACCATGCCCGGATCGATGCCTTGGCGGCCGGTCAGATAGGCTCGCCCGGCATCCGTATTGAACAGCACGTTCAGCCGGTCGCAGCCTGCATCCGACACGCCGGCCACCGCGTCGGTGTTCATGACGTTCTGGATCAGCGGGATGTGCTTGTCGCCGATGCCCTGAATATTGTGCGCGCCGTAACCGTTATACAGCATGGTCGGGCATTCGGTCGGCTCAACCGCGACGATCCGCGCACCGTGTTCGGCCTTTAGGTAATCGCCCGCGGCCAACGTCCCGCCGGAGCCGGTGCCGGCGACAAAGGCGGCGAGTTCAAGCCCGGGATCGTCGTCGCGAAGGTGCCGAAAGACGCTTTCCAGCGCCGCGCCGGTGCAACGGAAATGGCCGAGATAGTTGGCGAATTCCGAGAACTGGTTGAGGATAACGTTAGTCGGGTCGGCGGCAAGCTCGTCGCAGGCGTCGTAGATCTCCTTGACGTTGCTTTCCGAGCCCGGCGTCCGGATGATGTCCTCGGGCTGGTTGATCCAGCGCTGCAGCCATTCAAAGCGCTCGGCGCTCATGCCCTCGGGCAACACGGCGACGCTGCGGCAACCTAGGATGCGCCCGATCGCGACGCCGCCGCGGCAGTAATTTCCGGTCGACGGCCAGATCGCCCGGTTGCGCTTGGGGTCGAACCGGCCGGTAATCAGACGCGAGACCAGACACGCATAGGCCGCAAGCACCTTGTGCGCGCCGATCATCGGAAACCGGTCGCCCAGTGCGACCGCGATCGGCGTCGCGACGCCGGTGAGCTCGCGCCCAAGCACGATATGGCCCGGCGTCGCCACCGTGCCTGTGCCGGCCTCGTCGTTGAACCAGTGGATACGGAACAAATTCGCCGGACCGGGCTCGGCCGGATCGAGCCGGGCTGTTTCCGCCGCCACCTCGGCCGGAATGAGGGATGGGTCCGCCAGTTCGCGGAATGTAGGCAACCGCGCGCCCGCCGCGCCGAGATGACGCACGGCGCCGTCATAAGCCGTCTGGTCGACCACCTCTCTCGGCAATTCTCCTGGTCTCATCGTTCGTCGCAATCCCCGCGTGAAAACTTGCACAAGAACCGTTTCCGGCGAGTCCGCCCGCCACGATCAAGCCATGTTATTCACTAAGACGATATTATAATAGGCATTGTGTCGCTTCCCGCTACCGCGCGGGAACCCGCTTGCAGGTCCGGGCAAACCATGGAACGACCCTCGGCATATCGGTAATCGTGGAGACGCCCTACTCCGCCGCGAGCTTGTCTTTTTCCTGGGCCTGGAAAACCGGCAGGATTTCCTCGGCGATGGCGTCCATGTTGGCGCGGGTCATGTCGGCCGGCAGCGTGCCGAACTGGGTCTTGGTGAGCGAGGTGTTGAAGCCGGCGAGCTCCTGATACTCGGCCAGTTTCTGACGCACGGTTTCCGGGCTGCCCATGATGACGACGCCGGAGTCCAGCAAATCATCCAGGGTCTTGTAAGACCCGATATTGACCTTCGCGGCGCGGATACGTTTCATGGATGCAATCGAGGTATAGCCCGGCGGCAACAGCATATCGGTCGACATATTGAGCAGATTATTGGCCAGCGCTTCCATATGGGGCGCGGCCTCGCGCCGCGCCTTGGCGTCGGTCTCGGCGACATAGATCGTGTTGGACCAGGCCAGCTGGTCGTTGGTCGCTTCGTAGCCGGCCTTCCTGGCTTCCTCGCGAGACATGTCGAAGATCCCGGCCACGGTCTTGATCGGGGCCAGGGTCTGGCAATAGGTGTAGCGTTTTTGCGCCGCCCAACGGATCGTATCGGCGGACCCTTGCGACGGCACCCAGACCGGCGGGTGCGGTTTCTGATACGGCGTCGGCCACGGGTTAACGTAATCGAAATGGTAATGCTTGCCCTCATAGGCGAACGGACCCGGTTCGGTCCAGGCGCGGATGATCATGTCATGGGCTTCGTGGAACCGTTCGTGGGAGAAGCCGGGATTGATCCCCATGGCGTGATATTCCGCGCCGATGCCGCGCACGAACCCGGCGATGAAACGCCCGCGCGTGAGGTTGTCGAGGATCGCGTATTCCTCGGCGACCACCAGCGGATTGTTGACCAGCGGCAGAGCGCGCCCGAGGATCGCCAGCTTGGCGCGCTTCACCGAACGCGCCAACGCGCCGGCCAGCACGCCGGGGACCGGCATCATGCCGTAGGCGGTCTGGTGGTGTTCGTTGAGACAGACGCCGTCGAACCCCAGCTGGTCGGCATATTCCAGCTCATCGAGATAGCGGTGATAGAAATCCGCGCCGGTTTCCGGGTCGTATTCGCTGTTGGGCAGCGTGACCCAGGCGCCCCTGTTGGCCGCAATCGCATCCATATCGATGGCGCCATAGGGCATCAGGTGAAAATTGAATATTTTCATGGCTGAATGATCAGGTGAATTTTGGGTCGCGTCAACTCGCGGTTTCCTTTAGCGCCGCGTGGCGCTTTAAATGCAGCGCCTCGCGGCGCGCCAGAACGATCGTGGAGGTAAAAATTACCGCCGCGCCGACCCAGACCCACCCGTCCGGAATTTCCGCGAACAGAAAATACCCGATCATGCTGACAAACGGCAGACGCACGAACATCACCGGTTCCACCAGGCTGGCGTCGGCCACGGCCAGCGCGCGGGTCAGACACCATTGCGCGGCGATCGCGGTAACCCCGAATCCTAGCAACGGCCAAATGACGTCCCAACCGGGCGTGACCCAGGTCATCGCCGCCGGAATTGCCGCCATCGGAATCTGCAGCATGAACCCATAGAACAAAATGACCGCGGTCGAGTCGGTGCGGCTCAAGGCCCGGTTGGTGACGTTGGAGCCGGCATAGAACAGCGCCGCGCAGATCGCCACCGGCACGCCCAGAGTGAGTTCCGCAAAACCAGGCCGGACAATGATCAAAACGCCCGCGAAGCCGAACAATATCGCCGACCAGCGATGCAGCCCGACGATCTCCTTGAGAAAGATGATCGCCAATATGGTGGTGAAAAGCGGCGTGGTGAATTGCAGCGCCACCGCATCTGCGATCGGGATCAGGGTAAAGGAATAATACGAACTCAACATGCCGAGATAGGACAGCACCGCGCGAAAACTCTGCATGGGCAACCGCTTGGTGCGGGCGGCATCCGTCCCCGCGCGCATCAGCCAGGGCAGCATGAACGCCAGCCCCATGATTTGGCGAAACAACACGATCTCGAACGTGCTCATGTAATTGGACAGATAGCGCACAAAACCGACCGACGCCGAGAACGCCAGCGCCGCGCCCAGCATGAAAAGCATGCCCCGGGAAGACGGGTTCATGAAGAGGCCTTATTCGCGTTCGACATCCGGGCGTCGATCCTGGTGCTCCAGAATGTGCTGGCGAACAAGATCGCTGCGCCGATCCAGGTCCATGTGCTGGGCAGTTCGCTGAAAAAGAAATAGCCGAGCGCGGCGACGAAGGGCAGCCGGATGAACAGGACCGGCGACACCAGGCTGGCCTCGGCATTGGCGAAAGACTGGGTGATGCAGAATTGGGCCCCGACCGCCACGACGACGAAAATCAGAATAAACACCAGATCGGACATATCCGGCGTGACCCAGGTCATGACCGCCGGCACGGCCGAGATCGGCAGTTGCAGGATGAAGCCGTAGAACACCACCACATTGATGCTGTCCTTGCCCGATAGAAAACGCGTGCAGGTGTCGCTGACGCCATAGAACGCCGCCGCCGCCAGCGCGATCAGCATGCCGGCATTCACGTCGGCGAAACCCGGCCGGATGATGATCATCGCTCCGATGAAGCCCACGAGGGTGGCGATCCAACGATGCGAGCGGACTTTTTCGCGCAGCGCCAGCATGGCGAAAATGATGGTGAAAAACGGCAGGGTGAATTGCAGCGCGATCGAATCGGCGATGGTAATCAGGACCACCGAATAATACGCCGCCAGCATGGCGCAATAGGTCGTTACCGCGCGTATCAGATAGGCCTTGATCTCCCGGGTCTTCAGCACGCCGATCCCGGCCCGGAACAGCCACGGCAGCATGATCGCGGTGCCGAATATCTGGCGAAAAAAGACGATTTCGAATGTGGTGAACTTATCGGACAGGTGCCGCACCACGGTGATCGTCACCGAAAACGCAATTGCGGCGGCGACCATCCACAAGACGCCGACGATCGGATTATGCCGTTGCCCGGAACCAGGCGCCACTACCATGAAACCCTCACGCTTCGGCCTCGTTCTCGCCGCCGGTGATGATCCTGTCGTCGACCCGCCCGGTCACGGCAAGATCGCCGTCTTCATCGAAATATCCCGTATCGCCGGTAAAGCACCAACCGTTCCCGAGCGATTTTTCATCGGCGTCGGGATTGCGCTCGGCGCTCGCCAGGAGGGTATGTCCAAGATCAAACATGGCGGCAATGTAGACGGGCCGCCCCGGCGCGTCCATGTCGGCGGTTGCCGGGAAGACCGGGCACGCTTATGTTTCCGTCGGTTGGTAAATTTATGGAGTTGTCGGCGCATGGAACATACCGCAAATGGCTACCCGGACCCGGGGGCGTTGTATCTTCAGCCCACCCATTATCTCGATTTCGACAATCAAATCGTCCGCGATTTCGCCGATAAAGCGGTTGAGGGCGCGGCCGGCGATATCGAAAAAGCGGTAATGCTGTATTACGCGGTGCGCGACAAGGTGCGCTACGATCCCTACTTTATGTCCGACAACCCGGACGACTACCGGGCGAGTTACGTTCTGTCGGCCGGTGCGGGATTTTGTATTCAAAAAGCGGTTCTTCTGGCCGCCTGCACCCGCGCCGTGGGCATTCCGACAGGGGTCGGGCTATCGGACGTCACCAATCACATGTGTTCCGAACGGCTGCTCAGCATCATGGCGGGAAAGACATTGTTCATCCATCACGGTTACGCGGTGATGCATCTCGACGGGAAATGGGTCAAGGCCGCGCCCGCGTTCAATATCGAACTATGCGACCGGTTCCAGGTGGAACCCACGGAATTCGACGGCGGTTCGGATGCGCTGTTTCAGGAATTCGACAAAAAAGGCCGCCGTCACATGGTCTATGAAAGCGACCATGGTATCTGGTCCGATTATCCCCACGAACGCGTGACCACGGATTTCCGGGATTATTACCCGGATACGATCTATGAGGATTGCGCGCGCGAGCGGCAACGCAATGCCGATAGGCTCGCCAAAAGTTTCGAGGACGAAATTCCGCTGTCGTGATCTGAAATCTCAGCCGTAACCCGTCAGGTTTCCGACTTGCCGCCTTCGATCTGCTGACCGACGGCGGGAACGCCGCCTTCCTCGCCCCAGCGCGGCGCGCTTTCGATATGAATGTCGAACTGATCGAGCATCCGCATACAGCTTTGATCGACGAAATCCTGCAGGGTAACGGGCTTGTTGTAAAACGCCGGCACCGGCGGAAAGATGATCGCCCCGAGCCGGTTCAATTTTATCAAACTTTCCAAATGCCCGGCATGCAGGGGCGTTTCGCGGATTGCGATCAGAAGCGGCCGGCGTTCCTTGAGCACCACATCGGCGGCCCGGCTGATCAGGTCGCCTGTATTGCCCATGGCGATATTGGACATCGTCTTGATCGAACAGGGCGCGACGATCATGCCGCTGGAATGGAAGGAACCCGACGAAATCGACGCGCCGATATTGCCGTAATCATGAACCTCATGAGCCAGCCCTTGGATGTAATCCAGATCGGCGTCATGCTCCATCTTCAGGGTCATTTTCGCCGCGCGGCTCATGACCATATGAACTTCAAGCGATGTCTCGGCGCGCAGCAATTCCATCAGCCGCACGCCGTAGATCGTCCCGGTGGCCCCGGTTATGGCAATGATTATTCGTTCCATATTCGACCCTTATAACGTCAAGTTCTTATAATACAATAACATTTCGCGATGTCGATGCCCGTGTCGATGCGCCACAGTCAGTTTGAGGGTTAAGCCTCCCTTAACCGGCGGCTGGCCTAATGGACGGGATATGTCGATATATTCAATCAATTTCCGGATGAGACCCTGGCCGGCGCGCTTCTTCGCCCTCGCCGCGTTGGGGTCGCTGTTGGCGCCGGTGAGCGCATTTGCCGCACCGGCGGCCGCCCCCGCCTATCCCTCCGTCATTGGCGATATCCGCACCTATATCACCACCAAAGACGACACATTGCTCAATGTCGCGCGCCGCTTCGGCCTCGGCTTTACCGAGCTTGTGGCCGCCAATCCCGGCGTCGATCCCTGGTTGCCGGGTAAGGGCATTCGGCTGACATTGCCGGCGGCCCATATTCTGCCGCGCGGTCCGCGCGAAGGCGTTGTGCTAAATCTTGCGGATCAGAGGCTCTATATTGTCCGCCCGAAGACCGGCACCGTCGTCTCGGTGCCCGTCGGCGTCGGGCGCGACGCCTGGAACACGCCGATCGGCGTCACGAAAATAGTTCGCAAGAAAGCCAATCCGGCGTGGCATCCTCCCAAAACCATCCGCCTGGAGGACCCCACCTTGCCCCGCGTGGTGCCCGCGGGACCGAATAACCCGCTCGGCCGGTTTGTGGTATATCTCGGCTTGTCCGGATATCTGTTTCACGGCACCAACAAGCCAATGGGTGTCGGGCCTCGGGTCAGCCATGGCTGTGTCCGGCTCTACCCGGAAGACATCAAACGGCTGTTCAAGACCTTCGCCATCGGAACGCGGGTCGCCATTATCGATGAGCCGCTGAAAATAGCGTGGCGCGATGGGCGGCTATTGCTGGAAATTCATCCGAGTCAAAGTCAGGCCGACGACATGGAAGCCGGCAACCGGATTACCTCGGAAATACCGATGGAGTTCGAATATAGGATTCTGGATGTGGCGGGCGCGCAGGCCAACAGACTGGACTGGGCATTGATAAAACGCACGCTTCGGCAGCGCGCGGGTTTGCCCGTGAATATCCTGAAACCAATCCG
>JAYZAW010000228.1:0-7074 GCA_036339495.1 Pseudomonadota bacterium
GCGGCGGGTTCGGCATGAAAGGGCCGGCTTTTCCCGAAGAAGCGCTTGTGCTTTGGGCCGCGAGACGCGTGGGCCGGCCGGTCAAGTGGATCGCGGAACGGGGCGAGAGTTTCATCAGCGATGCGCATGCGCGGGATCAGATTTGGCGGGCTGAACTGGCGCTCGACCGCGACGGTAATATACTTGCGGTCCGAGCCGCCGCGGATTTCGCCCTCGGGGCCTATCTTGGCGGTTCCAGCCATGTCCCGATCCTGCTGGCCGCCGAGATTCTGCCGAGCGTCTATCGCTGTTCGGCGTTCCATATAGCCACGCGCGGTATCTTCACCAACGCAACGCCCACATCGCCCTATCGCGGCGCGGGCCAGCCGGAAGCAATCTACGTCATGGAGCGGCTGATCGAGCGGGCGGCCGACGTAACCGGACTATCGTCCGGGGAGATCAGGCGGCGCAACTATATCCGTCCCGAGGCGATGCCCTATACGACGCCGACCGAGCAGATCTATGACGGCGGCGAATTCAGCGTGGTCACGGAAAAGGCCTTGGCGCTCGCCGACAATGCCGGATTCGATCTCCGGCGGACGGAATCGGAAAGGCGTGGAAAGCTGCGCGGCTTCGGGATTTCCTATTTCATCGAAATCACGGCGATTCAGGGCGACCGGATGGAAATACGTTTCGATCCGTCCGGCGGCGTGACCGTGTTGGCGGGCACGAATTCCCATGGTCAGGGGCACGAGACCATCTTCCCGCAGCTGGTCGCCGATTGGCTCGGGGTGGAAATGGACCGGATCAGGCTGGTTCAGGGCGATACCGACCGGGTGGCCTACGGCCGCGGCACCTTCGCGTCCCGGTCGATGACGGTCGGCGGTTCCGCCCTGCGCGCGGCCGCCGACGATGTCATCGCCAAGGGCAAACGGGTCGCGGGTTTTCTGCTTGAAGCAGCGGAGGAAGATATCGAGTTCGCCGGAGGGCGCTTTACCGTCGCGGGAACCGACCAGTCCGTCGCCATGGATGACGTGGCGAAAGCGGCGCACATGCCCATGGGGTTGCCGCCGGAACTGGACGTCGGTCTGGAGGGGCGGGGGTCGTTCGCCCCGACAATGCCGAACTATCCCAATGGCTGCCATCTGTGCGAGGTGGAGATCGACCCAGAGACCGGCTCCGTCGAAGTGGCGCGCTACACCGCCGTCGACGATGTCGGGCGCGCCGTCAATCCGCTGCTGCTCGCCGGGCAGGTCCATGGCGGCGTCGCGCAGGGCATCGGCCAGGCGTTGCTGGAGAATGTCATTTTCGACCGTGATTCCGGCCAGATCTTGACGGCGTCGTTCCTCGATTACGCCATGCCGCGCGCCGACGATCTTCCGGCCATTTCCTTCGGCCATCATGACGTTCCCTGCAAGACCAATCCGCTCGGCGTCAAGGGCGCGGGCGAGGCCGGCTGTGTCGGCGCGCCGCCGGCCGTGATCAACGCCATTCTCGACGCCCTGAAGCCGCTCGGCGTGAATGACATCTCCATGCCGGCGACACCGGAACGCGTGTGGCGCGCTATTCAGGAGTCAGACCGGAACGCCGGCTAAGACGTTTTTTCCGGTTCGCGCTGGGTTTCGCTTTCGTGGGGGATGGTTTGCGTATCTCCGTCCGCCGGGGCGATTTTCCTGATCGCCATTTGCGCCGGCGTGCGCCGGTCCGGCGGGGTGACGATACCGCCGGACACCACCATCTTGATGCCTTCCTCGACCGTCATGGACAGAAAGACCAATTCCTTTTTGGGGATGAACAGCAGATAGCCCGAGGTCGGGTTGGGCGTCGTCGGCAGGAAAACATTGAGCACTTCGTCCTCTGTGATGCTCTGGATTTCGCCCTCGGTCTGGCCGGTGAGAAAGCCGATCGCCCAGCTGCCGCGCCTTGGATATTCGAACAGCACCACCTGGCGGAAGGCGTTCGATTGCTGTTTCAGGATGGTTTCCAAAATCTGCTTCACCGCGCCATAGACGCTGCGGACCACCGGCATGCGGGCGAGAATCTGTTCGGCGGTCTTGAGCCACCAGCGCCCAATAAATCCCTTGGTAAAGGCGCCGATGATGGTCAGCACGATAATGGCGATCAGCAGGCCGAGACCGGGAATACTGAACGGCAAATAGGTTTCCGGGTTATATTTTTCCGGGATGATCGGCGTCACCCGGCCGTCGATCCAGGTGATGATCAGCCAGGTAAGATAAAAGGTAATGCCGATCGGCGCGGTGATCAGGATGCCGGCCAGGAAGTTGGTCCGCAAATTACGGGTCATCCCGCTGCGCCGCCGCCGCGCCAGCCGTTTCTGTGATTCACTGGACATAAGTCAATTCGCGTCTTTCCCTTCCGAGGGTTTTTTATAATCCCGATCTCCGTCAATTGCGCGTGGAATCGACATTAATTGTTGATGCTACCCCGCCAGAAACGGTTTCAGCGCCGCCAAAGTTTGCTCCGGGACTTCCTCGGCCATGAAATGTCCGCATTCCAGGGCTTGGCCGGAAACATCCCGCGCCCGGGTTCGCCACAGCTTGGCAGCAAGTCGTAATGGCGTTCCATGGCGCCCTTAGCGCTCCACAGAACCAGGACCGGGCAGGTAATCGGCGACGTCATGTCGGCCTCGTCATGTTCCAGATCGATACTCGCCGCGGCGCGGTAATCCTCGCAGCTGGCATGGATGGTTTCCGGCGTGAAACAGCGGATATATTCGGCCAGCGCGTCATCGGTGAACACGCTGTCGCCCGTATCGTGCTGCCGCATCCGGCCACGGATATAATATTCCGGATCCGCGCCGATCAGCCGTTCGGGAAAATCATGCGCCTGGATCAGGAAGAACCAGTGGAAATAATCCGTCGCGATGCCCTTGCCGATGTCGTTGAACATGTTCCAGGTCGGCACGATATCGAGTACGGCGAGCCGTTCCACCCGGTCGCGGTGGTCGAGCGCCATGCGATGGCCGACCCGTCCGCCCCGGTCATGCCCGACGACCGCGAAGCGATTGAAGCCCAGCGCCCCCATGACCTCGATTTGATCCGCCGCCATGGCGCGTTTCGAATATTCCGCGTGACCTTCGGTTCCCGGCGGCGCGGAACTGTCGCCATAGCCCCGCAGATCGGGCGAATAACAGTAAAGCGTTCCGCCAGCGCCGGCGCGATCTTGTGCCACATGACATGGGTCTGGGGATATCCATGCAGCAGCAAAAGCGGCGGACCCGAACCGCCCATAACCAGATGAATGTCGGCTTCCGACACCGTCAAGGTCCTGTTTTCGAATCCGTCGAACATGGTTATCCTATTCGTGATTGGACGTTATAACGGCGTAATGGTTTCTTGCGCCCGATATGGATCATGAAGGGAAGGTTCTTATGAAATCAATGAATTTACCAGCAATTGCCGTTTTCGCGGTCCTGATCCGCGGCGCCGGCGCGGGGTCGCCTTTTGCCGCCGGGAATGACAATAACGATGCGGTCCCGGAATCCTCGGTTTAATCCCAGGCCGTGAAAGCCGTCAAAAGCGGCGAATACAAACTGGCTATAGGATTGTTGACCGACGTGCTGCGCGACAAGCCGCGCGATGCCGACGCGCTGAATTACATGGGCTACAGCCATCGCAAGACGGGGGATTACGTCAAGGCCGTCGCGTTTTACAAACGCGCGCTGGCCGAAAAGCCGGATCATCTCGGCGCCAATGAATATCTCGGCGAAGCCTATCTTGAGACCGGCAAGCTTGCCGAGGCGGAACAGCGTCTCGCGCGACTGAAATCGGCCTGTGGCGGGTGCGAGGAATATCAGGACCTGAACAAGGCGGTCGCGGCCTATAAGGCGAAACGCTAGTACGCACCATGATCCGCAATCTCCGCATGGCGTCGGGGCTGGTCCTGATGCTGTATGTCACGTCCCATCTGGCGAACCATTCGCTCGGACTGGTGTCGTTGGATCTGCTGGAGAACGGACGGCTGTGGTTTCTCACCGTCTGGCGCAATCCGGTCGGGACCATATTGCTCTACGGATCGCTGGCCGGTCATATGGGCCTGTCGCTGTGGGGAATTTTTATAAGGCGGAAATTGAGCTTGTCCCTCGGCGAGGGCGTTCAGCATGTTCTCGGCGTCGCCATTCCCGTATTGCTGCTTGGACACATCATCGGCACGCGCGGCGCCGAGACCCTGGCGGGGACCAACGACACCTATGTCTATGTCCTGCTGGTTATGTGGAAATACGACACCAGCCTGCTTTACTACCAAATTCCCGGATTGCTGGCGGCCTGGATACATGGCTGTCTCGGGCTGCATTTCTGGCTCCGCCTCAAGCCGGCTTATCGCCGTGCGGTGCCGTATCTCTATGGCGCGGCGCTGATCATTCCGCTTCTGGCGCTGCTCGGGTTTTGGCAATCGGGGCGCGAGGTATTGGCGCTGGCGGAAAACCGGGAATGGCTGCGGGAAATGTCGGCGATCATCCATTGGCCGAGCAAGGCGCAGGTCGCCGTGTTGAAGGCGAACACCCAGATCGCCTCGCTGATGCCGCTGGCGCTGGCCGCGCTGACCTTGCTGGCGCGGGGCGTTCGCGCGTTGCTGGAACGGCGTCGGGGCATGGTTCGGGTGACCTATCCCGACGGCCGTGAGGTTGCCGCGGCAACTGGCGCCTCGATCCTTGAAATCAGCCGCTTCGGCGGCATTCCCCACGCCTCGATCTGCGGCGGGCGCGGGCGCTGTTCGACCTGCCGGGTCAGAGTGCGCGACGGGGGCGATGAATTGCCGCCGCCGAGCCCATCGGAACGCCGGGTGCTGGACCGGGTCGGCGCGCCCGAAAATGTCCGCCTAGCCTGTCAGACGCGCCCGTCCGGCGATGTTTCGGTGACGCCTCTGCTGCCGCCCGACGCGACCACCCGGGACGCCCATCCCCGCTCACCCATGCTGGCCGGACAGGAACGGGAAATCGTCGTGCTGTTTTCCGATATCCGGTCCTTCACCGAGTTTTCCGAAGACAAGCTGCCCTATGACGTTGTCTTCGTCCTGAACCGCTATTTCGAGAGCATGGGCGAGGCGGTGGTCAATGCCGGCGGCTATTTGGACAAGTTCATGGGGGACGGGATCATGGCCCTGTTCGGGTTGCGGACCGGACCCGAGGAAGCCTGCCGCCAGGCATTCACCGCCGCCAGGAACATGTCGGTCAGCTTGGAGGAGCTTAATAAATCGCTGTTGAATGATCTGGACGAGCCGATCCGGATCGGCATTGGTTTGCATGTCGGCAGCGTCATTGTCGGCGAGATTGGTTACGGCCAAGCGTCCAGCGTGACCGCGATCGGCGATACGGTAAATACGGCCAGCCGTCTGGAAGCCATTTCGAAGGACTTCACCAGCGAACTGGTCTTGTCGGAAGAACTGCTTGCCAAAGCCGGGATCTCGCTCAATCGATTACCCCGTCACGACGTCAAACGCCGCGGCCGCAGCGCGACCGTGTCGGTGCGCGTCGTCGAACGCGCCGGCGATTTGCCGGAGATTTAAAGAGATCGCCGTTTAGACGGTTTCGGCCGGGACATTGGGCTCGAGCAAATCCTGCGCGGCGAGATCCAGCACCTGTATGAAAACTTCCGGCGATTGCGCGCCCGATATCGCATATTTCCTGTCGATAATGTAGCACGGCACGCCATTGACCCCGAGATCGCGCACCATATCGTCCTCGGCGAGGATCGTGTCGCGGTCGGCATCGCCGGAGAGATAGTCCAGCGTTTCCGCGCGGTCGAGCCCGTTTTCGGCGGCGATGTCGGCCAGAATTCGATGATTACCGATATCGCGGCCAAAACTGAAATATCCGCGAAACAGCGCCTCCACGATTTCGTTCTGTAGCCCGGATCGTCCGGCGAATGCGATCAGCCGATGGGAATCCACGGTGTTCGGTGTGTTGTCGATGAGGTCGAAGTGAAACGCGACCCCGTCCTTTTCGCCGGCGGCGCGAAGACTGCGATAGGACCGCTCGGCCCGGTCGACGCTGCCGAATTTTTCGACCAGATAGCTGTCACGGTCTTTTCCCGCCGGTGGCATATGGGGGTTGAGCTGGAACGGCCGCCAGCCAATCCGGACATTGCCGATCGGTCGCGATTGCAGCGCCTTTTCAAAGCGGACTTTGCCGATATAGCACCAGGGGCAGACGGTATCGACGATGATGTCGATTTGCATCGGCTGGTTTGTTTCACGCTCGGTTCGACCGGAATCCATAACGCTTTATACCATTGCTCTGAGATAGTGTACGCTGAACAAATCTTCCGGATCGGTCCAGCTGTGCAAGGCGTTGAAACCGGCGCACGCCGCCAAATCCTGAAATTCCCCGATGCTGTATTTATAGGAATTTTCCGTATGGATGGTCTCGTCGGCCGCGAAATCGAAACTAACGCCGCCGATCTTGACGGTCTGCGCGCGTCGGCTACGCAGATGCATTTCGATACGGCCCAGTGTTTCGTTGAATAACGCCTGGTGGGCGAAACCGTCCATCTGAAAATCGCCGCCGAGCTCGCAGTTGATGCGGGTCAGCAGATTGAGGTTGAACGCCGCCGTGACGCCTTGCGCGTCGTCATAGGCCGCATTGAGCCGTTTCGCATCTTTTTTGAGATCGACGCCGACCAGGAAATCGCCGCCCGATAACAGCTTTGCCGCGGTTGAGAGAAACTCCGCCGCGTCATCCGGTGAGAAATTTCCGATCGTCGAGCCCGGAAAGAACCCGACCCGGCGCGCGTCGGGGTGGGATTTCGGCGCGGCAACCTGGAAGGGCCGGGTGTAATCGGCGCACATTGCGGCGACTTCCACGTCGGGATATTCGCCGGCGAGCGCTTCGGCTGAGGCGAGCAGATGATCGCGCGAGATATCGACCGCGGTGCAGGCCGCCGGAATTTCCAGCGCGTCCAGCAAAATCCTGATTTTGACGCTCGATCCGCTGCCGAATTCAATCAGATGGCAATGGGGCCCCATCAGCGCCGCCATGTCCGCCGCGCGGGTCTTGAGCAGCGCGATCTCTGTCCGGGTCGGGTAATATTCGGGCAACTCGCAGATCAAATCGAACAGGCGCGAGCCTTCCTGATC
>JAYZAW010000229.1:0-6273 GCA_036339495.1 Pseudomonadota bacterium
GCGGACCGGCTATCCCCCCGGATCGACCTGTTCCGTGAAGACACCCTGCTTGATACCGGCGGCGGCGTCGCAAATGCCCTGCCCGCCCTTGGACCCGATCCGTTCTTTGCCGCGAATGCGGATATTATCTGGACCGATGGCTCCCGCCCCGCGCTCGCACGCATGGCAGAGTTCTGGCGCGACGACGACATGGATGCTCTTTTGCTGATACATCCGGTCGGCAAAGCCACCGGCTATCATGGCGACGGCGATTTCCATCACGACGCGGCGGGCCGTTTGCAGCGTCGTTCGCCCAGAAAAACCGCCCCCCTGGTCTTCGCCGGGGTGCAGATCCTGCATCCCCGATTATTCGAAGCAGTCCCGGGCGGCGCGTTCTCCATGAACCTGCTCTATGACAAAGGGGAAAAGGACCGGCGGCTGTTCGGGTTGATCCATGATGGCGATTGGTTCCATGTGGGAACGCCCGATGCGCTTGAGGAAGCGTCCATTCGGCTGGCCGGGTAATGGTGAATAAATTTTTCACGATCCCGCCCGGAGCGTCTTTCGCCTTGTCCCTGGCGCGCGGCCTGCTCGACCAAACCGCCGGCGATCCGATGGCGCTGTCCCGCATGACAATTCTGCTGCCGACGCGCCGCGCCTGCCGAACGCTAAGTGATGCCTTTCTGAACCAGAGCCGGGGGCGCGCGCTTTTGCTACCCACCACGACGCCGATCGGCGATCTGGGATCGGATGAGAACGAAATTTCCGAATACGCGGAATTCGCCGGCGCGGAAATCGCTGAAATTCCGCCGGCAATTCCCCAACTGCGCCGCCGGTTGATGCTGACCCGGCTGATCCTGCAAAAGGCGGAAGCCGAGGGGGATATCCATCACACCCCGGCCCAGGCGGCCGAACTGGCGGCCGAACTGGCGAGATTGCTCGACCAGGTGCAGACCGAGCGGCTGACATTCGAGGACCTGAGTGGACTGGTCCCCGACGATTATGCGCGCCATTGGCAGATCACCCTGGATTTTCTGAAAATCGTGACCGAAGCCTGGCCGGCCGTTCTGGCTGAAATCGGGTGTCTGGATCCGGCCGAACGCCGCAACCGGGTGATCGCGGCGCGTATCGATGCGTGGCGCGCGACCCCACCGGACGATCCGGTCATCGCCGCCGGCTCCACCGGGACAATCCCGGCCACCGCCGATTTGATCGCCGCAGTGGCGGAATTGCCCGTGGGCCAGATAGTGCTGCCCGGTCTCGATACGGCGCTGGAGGACGACACTCTGGGCCATCTCGGTCCGACACATCCCCAATTCGGCATGGTTTCGCTCCTCAAGCGGTTCGCGCTGAGGCCGGGCCAGGTGAAGATCTGGCCCGGCGCCCAAATCCCGCAATACGCCGTCGCGCGCGCGCATCTGCTGCGCCACGCCATGCATCCCGCCACCGCGCCGGCGGCGGAATTGGAGGTTGGCGAGATCGACGCGGCCCTAGCGGGCGTCCGCGTCGTTGGTTGCCCGAGCCCCCGGGAAGAAGCCACGATCATTGCCCTGATGCTGCGCGAACAGTTGAAAATTCCCGACAAGACCGCCGCCCTGGTCACCCCCGACCGCGGCCTGGCCCGCCGCGTTGCCATTGAAATGCGCCGATGGGGCGTGGAAATCGACGATTCGTCCGGGTCGAATCTGGGGGATACGCCACCCGGCGTATTTCTGCGTTTGACCGCGAGGATGGCGGCAGAAAACGCCGCTCCCATTGCGTTGCTGGCAATGCTCAAACACCCGCTGGCGGCGGGCGGAATTTCGCCGGCGGCGTTTCGCGCCAAGGCGAGAGAGCTGGAACGCGCGGTCTTGCGCGGGCCCAGGCCCGGCGGCGGGCTCGATGGCCTGGTCCGGCTGATCCGATCCCGCGGGGACAAGGCCACGCTGGGACCCTGGCTGGAAAACCTGGCGGCGATCGCCAAGGATTTCATGGACCGGATCGGGTCGCGCAATCTCCCCATCAGCCAATTGCTGGCGAGCCACGTGGCATTCGCCGAGGCGCTCGCGGCGAGCGACCGTCACGCCGGTACGCATCGGCTCTGGGCCGGGGAAGCGGGCGAGGCGGCGGCCGCGCTGATCAACGATCTGGCGGCGGCGTCTTCGGCCATGGGAACGATCCCAGGCGATGCGTGGCCCGCTTTTCTCGACGCGATGATGGCCGACCAGGTGGTGCGGCCGCTTTATGGCCAACATCCCCGAGTCAATATCTGGGGGCCGCTGGAAGCCCGGCTGCAACAGGCGGACCTGCTGGTGCTGGGCGGGCTCAATGAGGGAACCTGGCCGCGCGAGCCGACCGCCGACCCCTGGATGAGCCGCCCGATGCGGGAACGGTTCGGCCTGTTCCCGCTGGAGCGCCGGGTCGGGCTGGCGGCCCACGATTTCGCCCAGGCCTTCACCGCTGAACAGATCGCCTTGACCCGGTCGAACCGGGTCGAAGGCTCGCCGACCGTGCCGTCGCGCTGGCTGCTGCGGCTCGACAACAGTTTGAAACTCGTGGGAAAAGGCGGCGCTCTATCGGCCGAGCAGAACCAGTGGCTCGCCTGGCAGGGAGCGCTGGATGCGTCGGAAGACGAAATCCTGATTCGCGCGCCGGCGCCGAGACCCCCCGTGGAATCCCGTCCCCGCCGGCTGTCTGTCACCCAGATCGAAACGCTGATGCGCGATCCCTATGGCGTCTACGCCCGGCATATTCTGTGCCTCCGGGCGCTGGAGCCGATCGACGCCGATCCGGGCGCGGCCGAGCGCGGGAATTTCATCCACCAGGCATTGGATGATTTTCTGCGCGCCTTCCCCGACCACATTCCCGACGACGCCCTGGATCACATGCTGGCCATCGGCGGGAAAGCTTTCGGCGACGCGCTGGAACGGCCCGGCGTGCGGGCTTTCTGGTGGCCGCGATTCGAACGCATCGCGCAATGGTTTATCGAGGAAGAACGCGAGTTCCGCGCGGGTCTGGTTAGAATCCACAGCGAAGTAGAGGGCGAAATGGAAATCCACGCCCCCGCCGGACCCTTCACATTGACCGCCAAGGCCGACCGGGTGGATGAGATCGCGGGCGGCGGGCTGGCCATCGCGGACTACAAGACCGGCGCCGTGCCCACGCAACGGGATATCCGGGAAGGCGTTTCGTCACAACTGTCCCTGGAAGCGGTGATCGCCGAAGCCGGGGGATTTGATGGCGTACCGGCGGGGTTGGCGACCGCGCTGACCTATTGGAAACTTTCCGGCGGCGATCCGCCGGGCGAACTGTCGGCAGCGGGCGCGGATGTCGCCGCCTTGGCGGATCAGGCGCGCGGCGGGTTGGAACGGCTGATTGCCGAATTCGACGACCCCGAAACGCCTTACTTGTCCGAGCCCGACCCGTCCCGAAAGCCGAGATTTTCCGATTACCGCCATCTGGCGAGGATTCAGGAATGGATCGCCCAGAGCGGGGAAGAACGCTGATGTCGGGCGATTTGCAGCTTCACGACGCCCAGCGCCGGGCGGCCGAGCCGGCGGTTTCGGTCTGGGTGGCGGCCTCGGCGGGGGCCGGGAAGACCAAGGTTCTGGTCGACCGGGTGCTGCGGTTGATGCTGTCGGGCACGCCGGTCGAAAAGATCTTGTGCCTGACTTTCACCCGCGCCGCGGCGGCGGAAATGTCCAACCGTATCAAGGACGCCTTGGGGGACTGGGCCATTCTCGGCAAGGAACAGCTTGCCGGCGCCATCGAAAATCTAACCGGTTTGCCGGCGGACGACGACGATATCGCGACCGCGCGGCGGCTCTTCGCCCAGGTTCTGGATGTGCCGGGCGGCTTGCGTATCATGACCATTCATTCATTTTGCGAATCCCTGCTTGGAAGGTTTCCGCTGGAGGCCCGGGTTGCGCCCCATTTCAGCGTTGTCGATGAACGTTCGGCGGCCGAAATCATGCATGAGGCGCGCGATGAATTGCTGATCCGCGCCGAACGCGACGGCGACGCCCGATTGACGGAAGCATTGCGCGAAGTGACCGGGCGTGTCACCGAATTGGAATTTGTCGATCTGATGACCGAACTTGCTGGCGAAAGGGGCCGGCTCAAACACCTGGCGGCTTCGGGCGACAGCGACGGCCACCGCGAAGCGCGGCTGTACAGAATGTTGTGGGCCTCGCCCGACGAAACCGAGGCCGGTATCATCGCCGGGGCCTGCGCCGAGGCGACTTTCGACCGGGTCGGGTTGCAGGAAGCCGCGGACGCGCTTGCGACCGGGTCCGGCAGGGATATCGCGCGGGGCGAGGCCATCGCCGCCTGGCTCGCCGCCGCCGATGATGCCGGTCGGGCGGCAATCTTCGAAGCCCATGCCGATGCGCTGCTGCGAAAAGACCGGCATCCCCTGGCGCGGCTGATCACAAAGAAGGCCGCCGATCATGCGCCCTACGCGGCCGAGACGCTGGCCGGCGAAGCGGAAAGGCTGGCCGGCGTATTTGAACGGCTGCGCGCCTATGCGGTGGCCGTCGCCAGCGCTGCTTTGCTGCGGCTCGGCGACGGGTTGATCGGCGCGTACGAGGCCCAAAAACGGCTCCGCGCAAAGCTCGATTATGACGATCTGATCCTGCTGGTCCGCGCCTTGCTGGAAAATGACGGAGCCGCGCCGTGGGTGCTGTACAAGCTCGATGGTGGCGTCGACCATATCCTGATCGACGAAGCCCAGGACACCAGCCCCGACCAATGGGCCATCGTGCGCGCCCTGGCTGATGAATTCTTTGTCGGGGCCGCCGCCCGCGCCCAGCGCCGCACAATGTTCGCGGTTGGCGATCCGAAACAATCGATCTTCAGTTTTCAGCGCGCCGCGCCGGAAGAATTTGACGCCATGCGGCGGCATTTCGCCGAGCATGTCGCGGCCGCGGAAGAAGGCTGGGACGATGTTGGGCTCGACATTTCCTACCGTTCGTCCGGTTCGGTGCTGCGCGCCGTCGACGCCGTGTTCGGCGACGCGGACGCCTTCGATGGACTCGGCGATGCGCCGTTGCATCATGAGGCATTCCGGGTCGGGCAGGCCGGGCTGGTGGAAATCTGGCCGCCGGTCATGCCCGCGCCGCGCGACGAGCCCGACCCGTGGACGCCGCCGATCTCGATCGCCTCTGAAATGCCGACCCAATACCGGCTCGCCAACGCGCTTGCCGTCAGGATCGCGGATTGGATCCGGTCGAGTGAATTTCTTGAAAGCCATGGCCGCCCATTGCGGGCCGGCGACATCATGGTGCTGGTGCGCCGCCGCACGGCGTTTGTCGACGATCTGGTCCAGGCGCTCAAGACGCGCGATATCCCGGTCGCGGGCGTCGACCGAATGGTGCTGAGCGATGAAATCGCAATCATGGACTTGGTGGCGCTGGGCCAGTTTCTGCTGCTGCCCGGTGATGACCTGACCCTGGCCACGGTTCTGAAAGGACCGCTGATCGGCTTCGATGAAGACCAGCTTTTCACGCTTGCCCACGGGCGGGAAGATCATGGTCTGTGGGATGAATTAATCAGCCGCGCCCATGAGACGCCGAAATTCGCCGAGGCGGTTCAAACCCTTATGGAATTGCTGGATCGCACCGACTTTACCCTGCCATTCGAATTCTACGCCGATATCCTGAGCCGGCTTGGCGGCCGCCGGAAGATCGTCGAGCGGTTGGGCGTCCAGGCCAATGATCCGTTGGACGAGTTCCTGGCGCTGGCGTTTTCCTATGAACGGTCCCATCCGCCGTCCTTGCAGGGATTCCTGCATTGGTTCGCCGAGGGCAAGACCGACATCAAGCGGGATCTGGAACATGCCGCGCGCGATGAAGTCCGGGTGATGACGGTTCACGGCGCGAAAGGGCTGCAGGCGCCGGTCGTCATTCTCGCCGACACCATGCAAACGCCCAGCCAGGCGCCGAAACTGTTGTGGACCGAAGACGAACGGGGCCCCGACGCCGGTGCGCCGTTGCCGGTATGGCGGCCGCGCGCGGATTTGGAGGAAGCGGTAACCGCCAAACTCGGCGCCGAGGCCAAACACAAGCGCGATCAGGAATATCGCCGGCTGCTCTATGTCGCCATGACGCGGGCGGAAGACCGGCTCTATGTCTGCGGATATGGCGCCCAAAGGAAAGCGCCTGAGGGATGCTGGTACAATTTGATCCGGGACGGGCTCGAGGATATCGCGGACAGCGATGAAATTGAGATCGATGCGTCGGCGGCGGGGGGGTGGGGGGGGGCGCGGGTGGGGCCGGGCCACCCCCCCCCCCCCCCCCCCCCCCCCACCCGGGCCGC
>JAYZAW010000230.1:0-3851 GCA_036339495.1 Pseudomonadota bacterium
AGCGGCATGAATGCATAGCGCCAGCCTAGCGCGTCCACGAGCCGCGGCATCAGATGAATGGTCGCGAGCGTCAGCAGGAACCCAGCGCAGGTCTGGACCGTCAGCATGGTGCCGATCAGCTCAGGTTCGGACAGCTCGGCCGTGCTGGTCGAGAACTGGGCCGAATCCGCGATCACCGTGACGCCCCAGAAAATACTCACCGCGAATAGCAGCCACGGGTCGGCCCCGAATAGAAACCCGATGATGATCGCGGTCGCGCCCGAAAGCGTCATGGCGGCCATCGTCAGCGTGGTGCGCCCGATCCAGTCCGACAGCAGACCGCCCAGAATACAGCCCAGCCCGCCGCCAAACCCGATCGCGCCGAAGGTCGCGGCCTGCGCCCAGAAGGCGGCGCTGTCGGGCGGCAGTATCAGGCGGAAGCTGGCGTCGAGAAACATGCCGAGCCAGGCCCACATGGCGTAGAGTTCCCACATATGGCCGAGATAACCGCCATTGACGAGGCGCAGCGGCTTCGAATTCCAGGCCCGCAGGGCAAAATGCGCGCGGAATGGCCGCGCCGCCGGAACCGCCGGGCCGAGCGTGACGAAATTGACCAGCACCATGGCGGCCAGCGCCACCACCGACGCGCCGCCGATGGCGAATCGCCAATCCACGCCGCCGAACGCGTTCAATAAATAGGGCGAGGCATTTCCCATGGACAGCGCGCCGACGAAAAACCCGATCAGGAACCCAAGATCGCCCTTGGCCCAGGTGGCGGCGATCTTCATGGCGATCGGATAGACGCCGGCCATGCAGGCCCCGGTGATGAACCGAAAGACCAGGACCCAATCTGAATTCGGATCGGTCAGCAAAATCAAGCTGTTGGCAATACAGGCGATCAGGGTCGAGACCGCGAAAAACCGCCGGGAATCGAGACTGTCCGCGAGCCCAAGCAGGGCGCTGGCCAGGGTGCCGCAGACAAACCCGATCTGGACGCTGGAGGTCAGCAGCGAGGCGCGCGCGCCGGTCAGGCCGAACTCGACGGTGAGTACGGGGATCACGGCGGTGGCCGAAAACCACAGTGAAAAGACGCACATGCCGCAGAATGCAAGCAGGCAGACAGACACGGGTTTTGAATTCATCGGGCGTAGCTGATCCTGTACACCGCGCCGACGAAGTCATCCGATACCAACAATGAGCCGTCCGACAGCTCCTTGATATCGACAGGCCGGCCCCAGTAATCCCCGCCCCGCAGCCAGCCCGATGCGAAGACTTCTTTCCCGATCGGCAGCCCCTTGTCGTTGAACCGGATCCGCATGATCCGGTAGCCGACCGGCGACGACCGGTTCCACGACCCGTGCTGCGCGACAAACGCGTCGTGCTTGTACTCAGGCGGGAACATGCCACCACGATAAAAATGAATGCCCAGATTGGCCGTATGGGCCTGGAATTTGACGACCGGTTGCTTCGCTTCATTTGGAGGCTGATCGCTGAACTCAGGAGTTCTGGTATCGCCGCCGCCAAACCAGGGATAGCCGAAATGCTGCCCGAGCCGGGTCACGTGGTTGAGCTCGTCGGCCGGGATATCGTCGCCCAGCCCATCCGATCCGTTGTCGGTAAAAAACAATTCGCCGGTCTTGGGATGCCAGTCGAACCCGACCGAGTTGCGCACGCCTCTGGCTACCAATTCGACATTCTTGCCGTCCGGGTCCATGCGCAGGATCGTGCCTTCATTGCCGTTCGGCATGCAGACATTGCACGGCGTTCCGACCGCGATATAAAGCTTGCGGTCGGGTCCGAAGCCGATCACGCGCCTGCCATGGTGGGAGCTGTTATTAAGCCCGGTGAATATCGGAATTAACGGTTCAAGCGGGCGATCGAGTTTGTCTTCCGACCGGCCGGGCCATTTCACGATCCGGCTGCGCAAGCCGATATAGAGCGAGCCGTCGAGCATCGCGACGCCGTTGGGCGCCTGCAGCCGGTTCGATTTCCGCTTAACGATTTCCGCGACGCCGTCCATGTCGGTATCGGAGAGCGCATGCAGATACCAACTGGGGCTGCCGACGAACACGGTATTCTTCCGCTTGCCGACCGCCATGGACCTGGCGCCCTTTGCCTCGCCGAACAGCGTGATCCTGAAACCGGGCGGCAGCTTGATCAGTTTCAGCAGCTTTTCGATTTCACTGTTGGCCGCCGTCGCCGGAACGGCTGTCAGCGCCATGAATCCAGTGAGGGCAAGGCAAAGAATATATCTCACCATGGCGCACTATTCCCCGTGCAACCCGAAATGTCGATAGAATGGTCCGGACAAGAAAACATGAGTAAGGAAAATTCGATGGCGAATGTGGGTTTCATAGGGCTCGGCGAAATGGGCGGGCCGATCGTCGGGCGGCTGCTGGCCGCCGGACATGACGTGACAATCTGGGGACGGAACGTGGCGCGGGTAAAGTCCAGTCTGGACAAAGGCGCGGCGCAGGCGATCTCGCCCGCCACGCTGACCGAAGCCGTCGATATGGTCATGATTTGCGTGACCGACACCGACGCGGTCGAACAGGTCGTGTTCGGGCCCGACGGCATCGCCCAGGCGGCGTCTTCCGACAAGCTGCTGGTCGATCATTCCACCATCCATCCGCTGCGCACCCGTGAGTGGGCCGAAAAATTGCGCGCCGAGACCGGCATGGGCTGGCTCGATGCGCCGGTGTCGGGCGGTCCGGCCGGGGCCGAGGCCGGGACGCTGGCTGTCATGGCCGGCGGCGGCGAGGCGGATTTCGCGCGCGCCGCGCCCGTGATCGAGGCTTATGCCGGGCAGCTCACCCATATGGGCCCCAACGGCGCCGGCCAGGCGAGCAAGGCCTGCAATCAGATGATCATCGGGGCCGAGGTTGCGATCATCGCCGAGGCGATGAATTTTCTGCATAAATTTGACGTCGATGCGCAAAAGCTGCCCGACTGCCTGAAGGGCGGCTGGGCCGATTCCACCGTGCTGCAGGTTCACGGACGCCGCATGGCCGCCGCCGATTACGAAAACATCGGTTCGACATACATCATGACCAAGGACATGAACATCGCCTGCGAAATGGGCCGCGAAACCGGTTCGGCCATGCCGGTCGGCAATCTGGTTCAGTCGCTTTACCAGCTGCTCAACGCGCAGGGCGGCGACGACAAGGGACAGATCGGCCTGATGTGGCTGTATCAGCAGGAGGCGCTGTAATTAATTTGAAGCCGCGCCTTTTTGCTGGTGGTCGTAATTCTTTTCGATGCGTGACTTGAAATATTCGCCATAGGAAATGTCATCGAAACGCGCCGGGTGGTCGGCGCTAATGCAGTTCGGCAGGGTTTTCATCACCACGTCGGAGTCGGGCGAGAAAAAGAACGGCGCCGAATTGCGCACTTCGGTGGATTTATTGAAGGCGCGATGGGGCGTCGACCCGAATTTGCCATTGGACATGCGCATGCACATGTCGCCCGTGTTGATCAGGAGATGCTCCGGCATCATGGGCGCGCGGACCCATTTATCGCGGCCCGCCATGATTTCGAGACCGTCCACGTCCGATTGGGGCAGGATGGTGAATAAGCTGTAATCGGTGTGCGGTCCGGCGCCGAAGACATTTGGTTTGCGGTCGGGCTGCGGCGGGTAATGCAGCATGCGAACGCGGAAGCCGGGGTCCCGGAACCCGGCATGATCGTTGAAATACTGCGCCGGCAGATCCAGCGCGGTTGCGTATAGGGGCAGCAGCTTCATGGCCAGTGCCATCTGCGCATCGGCATATTCCAGCAGAGTTTCGCGGAAACCCGGCAAATTGTCGGGCCATTGGTTGGGATCCATGAAGCGGTGACCGGCGAGAAGATCCGGATGGTCCGCCGCCAGCTCG
>JAYZAW010000231.1:0-6980 GCA_036339495.1 Pseudomonadota bacterium
CGCAAGCGTTGGTACGCGGCTCTTGACGTACCGAAAGACGTGCAAGACCAACTCGGACGCCGCTTCTTCCGATCCACGAAGACAGACAGCCGGTCTGCTGCTGCGGGTATCGCTGCTGTTTGGGTGGCGGGGTGGAAGCAAGACATCCAACGCGCTCGGAAGGCGAACGGGGGAATCCTCGGCCCCACTGAACGGGAGGCGACGGCGTGGAAGTCCGCGCTGGAGAATGCCAAGACCGACGAGGAACGAGACAGCCTACATGAAGGGCTTCTCGACAAGCTTGATCGCAAGGAGCGCCAAGGGCAACCACGACGCCCGGTGGAACGACCTCCACGCATAACCTTGCGCGCATGTCTTGTTGCCGGGGACTAGGCTAGGCGGAGAATGGCCGGGGCGGAATTCACGTCCGTTCAAATAAACGCGAGAATTTGCGAGTATTTCGTGCGCGGCTTGGGGTTTCAGCCGCCCGCGTGAACCCGCTTCAGGAACCCGACGACCAGATCATTGAAGATTTCGGACTTTTCGATATTCGGGCAGTGGCCGCAATCTTCCAGCACGTGAAGCTCGCAATCCGGAATGCGCTCGGCGAGGCCGTTCGCGTAGGCTTTCTCGCGCAGCCGGTCTTCCGCGCCCGCGACAATCAAGGTCGGGAAGGCGATATTTTCATAAGGCGTCACGTCCGCCGCGCCGAAGCCGCTTGATTTCGCGGCCGCGGCGGGTGACTTGAAACGGGCCGCCGCCGCGCATTCCCAGGCACCGGGCATCAGTGCCATTTCCTGCCGGCGCGCGACATATTCGGCGTCGCCGCCCCATTTCGGGTCATGCAGCATCGCGTTCAACAGGGCGGCCATGGCTTCCGGCGTGCCGTCATAGGATAGAAGCGTCTTGCGTTCTTCGGTTTCCGGCGCAAATCCGCCGCCGCTGGCCAGCACGACCGACCGGATCGGGAAGATCGCAGGCGGGTTGGCGGCGATGCGGGCGAGATTGCTGCCGCCCATGGAATTTCCGATGAAATCGGCTTCCTCTATCCCCATGATTTCGAGGAACCGCCGCATGTGACCCCAGACCCGGTCGCGCGCATTGCCGAAATCATACAGCTTGTCGGTCCGGCCGAACCCGAGCCAATCGGGCGCAACGACCCGGAAATGTTCGGCGAGCGCGGGAATATTATGTTCCCAGCTGATTTCCGCCGCACCGCCGAATTCACCCGAATGCAGCAGGACCACAACCGGCCCGTCGCCTTCGTCCAGATAGTGGGTCCGGATGCAGTCGATTTCGACAAAGTGGCTGGCTAATTCCGTCATTTGATCAGCGCACAAACTCAACGCCGAAATTGGCCAGATCGGCGAGGTCCTTGTCCGGCAAGGCGGCGCGGGTTTCCTTCATGGCATCGGCATTGTAGGACGCGGTGAGTTCCTTCAGCCTGGGATAGACATCGCGCGAGAACAGGGTCATGGACCGATGCGTCTGTTCAAACGACAAATGTCCGGCCTGGCCCATCATCAGCAAATGACCGAACCCGCCGGAGTAATCATAAAATGCCTTGATCTGTTCATAGACCTGATCGGGCGTGCCACAGAATACGTTGCCGCGCGCCATCTGATCGTCGAGCGTCGCCTGCAACGGAATACCCGCGCCGCCCCGGCCGCCGCGCGCAATTTGCGCCGCCACCGCCGGGGGATGATACCCGGGCGGGTTGCTGTATTCGACGGGGACCTTGTTGGAGGTCATATACCAGAGCAACTGTTCGCCGCCGGTCTTGGCCTCTTCTTCGTCGTCGGCGACATAGACCAGCGCGCAATAGGCCAGCCGGTCGATCGGCGCGTCCGAGCCATGCTTGGCGAAATAGCCCGCGCGGTAGCCGTCGAAGATCGGCCGGATGCGCGGATAGCCGGCCAGGAATACCGCGCCGACATATTCGTGTTCCGCCACGGGCACCGCGGTGTTGGCGCTGCCGATGGTGACCCAGACCGGCGGGTGCGGCTGTTGATAAGGCCGAGGCCAGATATTGACCTGCCGGGAATGAAACCAGCGGCCTTCGAAGCTGAACGGGCCGTCATGGGTGGTCCAGGCCTTGATGATCAGATCATGGGCTTCCCACATCCGTTCGGTGCCGCGATAAGGCAGAACGTTGGCCGGCGCGATCTCATAGGGCACGCCGCGCACGAAACCGCATTCCAGCCGGCCGCGCGAGATCACGTCGATCATCGCCATTTCCTCCGCCGTGCGGGTCGGCCGGGGCAGGTTGGCCAGAGGATTGCCGAGCACAAGAATGCGCGCGGTCTTGCTTTCCCGCGCCAGGATGCCGGCCATGATGGGCACCGCCGGCACCACGCAGGTTGCGGTCTGATGATGCTCGTTGAGCATGATTTCGAGCCCGAGATCTTCCGCCATCAGCCACATATCGAGGAATTGATGATAATTGTCGGCGCCGGTTTCCGGATCGTAATGCTTGTTCGGCAGATTTACGCGGATCGACCGGTAGGTGTCCTGATCGGGCAGTTGCGGATAGGCGTCCTCGGTAAAGAACCATGCTTTCATGACGCGGGACCTCTTATTATCGGGCTCATTAATTGGCGAATGACGTAACGTGCCCGACGAATGCGTCGGGCTGTTCGACTTGCGGCAGGTGTCCCGCTTCCGGGATGACGACCATCTCGGCCCCCGGAATCATGCCGCAAAACGCCCGGCCGTAATCCGGCGTCACCAGCCCGTCGCTTTCGCCCCAGATCAGCAAGGTGGGCACGTCGATGCGGTGCAGTCTGCCGGGCAGCTTCGGATTATGCATATAAGGCTGCCACGTATAGAGACCCAGCGCGACCCGGTTGGCCTGCATCATTTCCAGGTCGGCGTCGGTCATGTCGGCCGGGTTGGGCGCATTGGACGGGTCATGCCAGGTCAGCCGGGCAAGCTCGTCCGGCCGGGTGGCGAACACGTCGGCGATATCGCGGTCCTCGCGGCCGCCGACCTTCACGCCGACCGAATCGACCAGAATCAGTTTCGAAATGCGCGCCGTCGACATCACCGCGAGTTCGGCCGCCGTCCAGCCGCCCATGGAAAATCCCATCATCACGGCGTCGTCCAGTTCAAGCGCATCCATCAGATCGAGATACAGAAAAATCAGATCCCGCAGATCGTCGAAATGGTCTGGAATGGCCGACCCGGCAAACCCCGGATGGACCGGTGCGATAATCTCAAAAGATTTCGCCAGCTCGTCCGCAAAGGGCAATCCCGCGACCGGTCCGCCGCCGCCATGGAGCATGAAAAGTTTTGGCCCCGATCCCTTGCGCACGACATCAACCGCCGCGCCGGGCAGATCGATTCTTGTTGTATTTCCGCTATTTTCGGCCATGCCGGTCGAAATCCTCCGACTCTTTTGGTAGATATCTTAGGAATTGTACCGGCGATGGCCGGTTTAATGCAATGCCGGGACCGCTTTACGGCAGGTTATCCAGATAGTCGTCGCGCAGCTTCGGTTTCTGGATCTTGCCGGCCGGGGTCTTGGGAATTTCCGCGACCATCAGAATTTCACGCGGGCATTTGAACCGCGCCAGTATTCCGCTGCAATAAGCGCTCAGGAGATCGGGCAAATCGTCCATGGCGTTGTCGCGCGCGACCACCAGCGCGATCAGCGCCTCGCCCCACTTATCGTCGGGAACGCCGAACACAGTGCATTCGGCCACCGCGTCGTGATCCTCGAGCACGATTTCCACTTCGCGCGGATAGATATTGATGCCGCCCGAAATGATCATGTCCTTGGACCGGCCCGCGAGGGTCACGAAACCGTCCTCGTCGATGGTCGCCAGATCGCCGGTCCAGCCCCAGCCGTCGCCGTGTTTGAAGTAGGTGGCGGTTTCTTCCGGGTTGTCGAAATACCCATCGAACAGGAAATCGCCCTTGATCACGACCTCGCCGATCTCGCCGGGTTTCACTTCCTTGCCGCCGGAATCCAGGACGCGAAGATCGACGCCGATGGCGGGCAGGCCGATGGACTCGTTCTTATCCGCCGGATGCCAGGGCTTGAGCACCGTCAGGAGGCCGGTTTCCGACTGGCCGTAATGATCGATCAATTTCACGCCGGGCAGCTTTTTGCGGCCCTCGGCAATAATTTCGGCGGATACATTGGCCCCGCCGCAGCCGATTTTTCGGAATGTTGCGAGCTTTTCCGCATCGAAAAATTGGTCGCTGAGGATTGACCTTAGTTGGACCGGCACGGTCATCGCCGCCGTAATGCCATGTTGCGCGCAGGCGTCGACGAATGCCGCCGTATCCCATCGGCGCTGCATGACCGTCGTGCAGCCGGCCAGCATCGCGGCCTGAAACCAGATAAACAGCCCGACCGCGTGGTATAGCGGCGTCAAGGCGGCGCACACGTCTTCACCGGTCAGTTCATGTTCGAACGCCACGCTATAGGCGGACACATAGCGCGCCCGGTGGCTGACCACGGCGCCCTTGGGCAGACCGGTGGTGCCGCCGGTAAAGGTCATGCCGAGCGGATCGGTTTCCTTGATTTCAATATCCGGCGGCGTCTCCGACTTTCCAGCGATGAAATTCTCCAGGCTATCCTCGTCCGCCCCGCCGATGACGATCACGCGCTCGAGGCCGGCTAAATCGCCTCGCACCGTCTCGATCGCCGGCAGAAATTCCGCGTCAACCACGATCAGCCGGGCGCCGGTCCGGTTCAGAATCTGGGTGATTTCGTCCGATCCACACATCACCGACAAATGTACCTGGACGCAGCCTGTTCGCGCAGCGCCGAAATGAAACACCCCATATTCCGGGATGTTGGGGCACATCACCGCGACCCGTTCGCCCTTTTCAATTCCGAACTCGAGCAGCGCATGGGCAAATTGATTGGACGCCCAGTCCAGTTCGCCAAATGACATTTCATGCGCCGGACCGATCAGCGCGGTCTTGCGGGGATGGCGCTGGGCGGACAGGCGGAGGATGTCTCCCGACAGCACGGTGGCTAACCTCTCGAATTCGGATGCTCTGGTCACGGAGCGAGAATTGGTCATAGCAAATTTGCCGCCGCCATGCACCGGGCTTTTGCGGCGACGCTCAGGGTTTCCGGTCCGGTGCGCCTGGTTTACAGTAATGGTCCAACCATGATCGAGACGGGCGGACATGACGAACGCGACGGTGCCATTGATTGATATTGCGCCTTTCCTGGAAGGCTCCCCGGCCGGCCGCCGCAAAGTCGCGCGCGCCGTGGCGGATGCCTGCGAGGATATCGGTTTCTTTGCGATTACCGGCCATGGGGTGTCGCCGGATGTCATCAAACGCCTCCGCCGCCTGTCCCACGATTTTTTCGAATTGCCGGAAGCCGAAAAGGCCAAGGCGATTCATCCGGTCCCCGGAACGCCGCGCGGCCACCGAATATTCGCCGGTGAAGCGTTGGGCAAAACCACGGGCGCGGACGCTCCGGCCGACTTCAAGGAATTCTACCATTTCAGCCGCGACGATTGGCCCGACGACAATTACCATTGCGGCGAAGAAGGCAGGCGGTACTTCATTCCCAATATCTGGCCGGTCCGCCCCGCCGGGTTCGCCGACGCCGCCATGGATTTTTACCGTGAAACGGAAAAGCTGTCCTTCATCATGATGCGGATTGCGGCACTGGCGCTTGATCTGCCGGAAGATTTTTTTCAGGACAAGCTCAATGAACATGTGACCGCGATGCGCATCAATCACTACCCGGCTGAATTGCCCGCCGCCGCCGCCGGACAGATCCGAGCGGGCGCGCATACGGATTACGGCTTGATGACCCTGTTGATGGGGGAACAGGCGCCCGGCGGGCTTGAGGTCCGGACGCGGTCCGGCGATTGGATCAAAGTCGAAACCCGGCCGGAAATCTTCGTCATCAACGTGGGCGATCTTTTGATGCGCTGGACCAACGATATCTGGGTGTCGAATTCGCATCGCGTGGTCAACCCGCCGTCGGGGACGAAACTTTCCCAAGGACGGATTTCGATCGGGTTCTTTCAGCAGCCCAATTATGACGCGGTGATCGAGTGCATTCCGAGTTGCTCCGGTCCCGGAAATCCACCACGCTACGCGCCGGTTCGTTCCGGCGATTACCGCGATGTAAAATATGAGGCGGCCGAAATCGCCAGCTGAAAAGCGATTTTGTAATTTATGCCGGAACCGAACGAAATCAATAAGGAGGGAAAAATGGGGGAAATGGTACAGGTCGCGGTTGGCGGCGGATCGATGAATGTCTATATGGCGGAACCCGCCGGCGCAGGTCCCCATCCGGCGATATTGCTGACGTTTCACCGCGGCGGCGTCGATGAATTCACCTGCAAATATATCGACGATTTGGCCACCGCCGGTTACGTCGCCGCCGCGCCGAACTTTTATCATCGCAGCCCGGCGGATGCCGATTCCGGCGACGCCCAGGGCCGCGTCATCGACAGCGAGCTGGTGGCCGACATCGATGCGACGGTGGCGATGCTGCAGGGGCTCGAGACGGTGCAAAGCGACGCGCTGGGCATTGTCGGCCATTGCTTCGGCGGGCGTAATTCATATCTCGGCGCCGCAACCAATCCGGCATTCAAGGCCTGCGGGGTGTTTTATGGCGGCAATACAATGGTGGCGCGGGGTTACGGACAGCCGTCCCCGTTCGAACGGATGAAAAACATTACCTGCCCCCTGATGGGCTTCTTCGGCAATGACGATCAAAATCCATCACCGGACGATATTGATAAAATCGATGCCGAACTGACCCGGCACGGCGTCCGGCATGTCTTTCACCAATATAACGGGGCCGGCCACGCCTTTCAGAATTTCACTGCGCCGGACCGGTATCGGGAGGAACAATCCAAGGACGCCCAGGCCAAGCTGCTGGCCTTTCTGGATGTGGAATTAAAAGACTAGCCGTGCGTTCTCACGACGTGTTCATTCGATCGAGCAGCCAGTCGATCTGGTAGGCCACCACCTGGGTCCAGTTATCGACGCTGCAATGGCCGGATCCGCCG
>JAYZAW010000232.1:0-7902 GCA_036339495.1 Pseudomonadota bacterium
CCCCATGGGCGTCGATGCGATGCTGGAAAGTGTCGATCTGGTGCGCGACGGCAAGGCGCCCAAGATCGTTCAGGATGAAGCGCAAAAGACATATGAAAGCTGGTGCCGCAAGAAGGACGTGGAGATCGACTGGTCCAAGCCGATGGCGGAAATCCACAATCTGATCCGCGGCGCCGACCCGGCGCCGGGCGCCTGGACCACGATTGACGGCGCCGAGGTGAAGCTGTTCGAGTCGCGCAAAACCGGCGCGACCGGAGGCGCGCCCGGTGAAATCGTCTCGATCGGCGAGGACGGCATGGTGATCGCGGCCCAGGGCGGCCAGGTTTGCGTGGCGCGCGCGCGCGGCGATGGAAAAAAAGTCGCCGCCGGCGAATTCGCCGAAGCCGCCGGGGTAAAGGCCGGAACGGTATGCGGCTGAACCGAGATGCAATTATTTCAAACTGAAGGAGAAAGACCATGGCTGTAATTGAGGTTGGCGCCGACGCGCCGGCATTCGAGATGACCAACCAGGACGGCATAGCGGTCAAGCTCGATGATTTTGCCGGCAGATATGTTCTGCTCTGGTGGTATCCCAAAGCCGACACCCCCGGGTGAACCATCGAAGGTAACGGGTTCCGTGATCGAATCCAGGACTTCGAAGACAAGAATGCGACCGTGCTTGGCGTGAGCTATGACCCGGTCGCCGCCAACAAGGCATTCCGCGACAAGTTCAGCTTTCCCTATGATCTGCTGAGCGATCTTGAAAAATCCGCGTCCGTTGCGTACGGCGCGGCTGAAACCGGCTCGGAAAAAACCAGCCGCGTGTCGGTGCTGATCGGCCCCGACGGCAAGGTGGCCGCCAGCTACGGCACGGTCAAACCGGCCGACCATCCGGATGAGGTCTTGGCCGACCTCGCGCGGTTAAGCTGATTTAGTTTCCCTCCGCCGTCTTCGGGGCGGCGGAGGGATTCCACTGGCCTCGCTGCATGCGTTTGATTTCGACGCGGGAAAACAGCCCGTTCCTGCGGAACGGCTCGTTCTCGGAAAAATTCCGGGCGTCTTCCAGGCTCGGCACGTTGACGATCAGCACGCTGCCGGTGCGGGTCGTCCCGTCCTCGGCCAGCGTCGCGCCGCCGAGCACCAGAATATCCTCATTGTCATCGAGATATTTGAAATGTTCATCGCGGACCGCCGCGCGCAATTCCGCCGAATCTGGCTTGTCGGTCTGGTAGATAATATACAGCATGGTTTTGTCTCCCTTATCCGGACTATACAAGTATATTGCCCATATAAAAATCGCGAGCAGGGGGACACCATGAGCGAAGCAGTTTACCGGGACTTTGACGCGGACGCGCTCTATGCGCAGTACAACAACCGGGCCATGACGCCGGCGGATGTGCTGGCCGATATAAAGGCGGATCAGGCGACCCGGACCGAGGTCTTCAACGCCACCGCGACCCGGGCGCAATTCGATATTTCCTATGGCCCTCATCCGCGCGAAAGGCTCGATCTGTTCCTGCCCGACGCGGAAAATCCGCCGTTGTTCGTTTATATCCATGGCGGCTATTGGCAGTGGAACGACAAAGAACTTTATTCCTGTTTCGCCGAACAGCTTGTTCCCGGCGGAGCGGCGTTCGCCAATGTGGAATATGCGCTCTGTCCCGACGTGTCGTTGACCGAATTGACCGATCAAATCCGCCGCGCCCTGGCCTATTTGTGGCGCGAAGCGGGAACCCTTGGGGTCGACCGGGACCGTATCGTGGTCTCGGGACATTCGGCGGGCGGGCATCTCACCGCCATGATGATGGCGACCGACTGGCCGGCATTCGGCGATGATCTTCCGGCCAATCTGATTTCCGGGGGAATGCCGATCAGCGGCATCTATGATATCGAGCCGGTGCGGCTCACGCCGCTCAACGACGCGGTGCGCATGGATGCGGCCGAAGCCAGGGCGCTGAGCCCGGTTTTCATGACGCCGCCGAGCCCGGCGCCCATGGTCGTGACATTCGGCGGCGATGAATCGCCGGAATTTTACCGTCAGGCCAATGATCTGGCGGACGCATGGCGGACGCCCGACGCGCCGGCCGAGGTGCTGAACGTGCCCGGCCGCGATCATTTTACGGTGCTGAACGCCTTGACCGAACCCGGTCATGACATGCTGACGGCGGCGGTACGGCTCCTCGGACTTTAACTAGATATCTCCTGAATCAGCAAAGGCGGAAAGACGATGAAAGCAGCATTCATGCGCAAACACGGCGGCGCGGACGTTCTCGAATATGGCGACATGCCGGACCCCGTGGCGGGCGTGGGCGAAGTCCTGATCGATGTCCACGCCGCCAGCGTCAACGGCGCGGATTGGAGGGTGCGCGAGGGCAGCTACGCGCCGCTGGAAAACTTCCCCTATATCCTGGGGCGTGATTTTTCCGGCGTGATTTGCGCCTTGGGCGACGGGGTCGATGATCTCCAGATTGGCGACGCGGTGTTCGGCGTCTGCGACGTCGGTCAGGAAGCCGCCTATGCGGAAAAGATCGCCATGAAAGCCACCATCGTCGCGCAAAAGCCGGACGATATCTCCCATGTGGATGCGGCGGCGCTGGCCCTGATCAGCCTCACGGCGCTGGTTTCCATCGAGGACACGATCGAGCTCAAGTCGGGCGAGAAAATTCTGATCCAGGGCGGCGCCGGCGGTGTTGCGGGCTTCGCGATCGAACTGGCCAAGCATATCGGCGCCCATGTGATCACAACCGCCAGCCCGGCGAACCACGATTATTTGCGCGGCCTCGGCGCCGATGAAATCATCGATTACCACAGCCAGGATTTCACCGAGGTCGTTTCCGATTGCGACGCGGTGTTCGATACCGTCGGCGGCGATGTCACCCAGAAATGCTTCGTCGTCCTGAAGCCCGGCGGGCGCGCGGCATTTATTGCGTCGGGCTCCACCCCGCCCGATTGCCCGCGCGACGACGTGCAATCGCTCCGCCCCCGGGTTGGGCGCGACCGGGAACATTTGGAGCGCATGGTCGAGCTGGTTCAGGCCGGCGCGGTGCATGCACCCGAGATCACGCGGTATCCCCTGTCCGAGGTGGTCGCCGCGCACAGGATCAGCGAATCCCGCCATCTGCGCGGCAAGCTGGTGTTCGAGGTCCGGTAATGGCGTGTTTCGTCCTGGTGCACGGCGCGTGGCATGGCGGCTGGTGCTGGCGCGATGTGCGCACGATTTTGCGTGACAACGGGCATGAGGTTTTTACCCCGACCCTGACAGGGCTCGGCGAACGGTCGCATCTGATGTCGCCCGAAATCGATATGAACACCCATATCCAGGATATCGTGAATGTGATCGCGTGGGAGGAGATGAGCGACGTGATCCTGGTCGGCCACTCCTATGGCGGCAATGTGATCACCGGCGTTGCCGACCGGGTCAAGGACAGATTGCGCCATGTGGTCTATCTCGACGCATTCGTGCCCGAGGACGGCGAAAGCCCTGCTTCGGGCATGATGAAAATCCTCAACCCCGAGGTTACGGACGCTGAAATCGAGGCAAATATTGCGACGCGCCGCGCCGCCGCCGATGAACTGGGCGGCTCCCACACGCACTATACGAACCTGTTCGATATTCCCGAGGATCGCCCGGAACTATATGATTGGGTGAAGCGGCGGATCACCACCCATCCGGTCAGGGCTCAGGTGTCGCCCATACGGCTCTCAAACGGTGGCTCGGATGGTTTGCCGCGCACCTATATCCTGTGCACCGAACGGCCGGATCGAACCGCGTTCATGGTCCTCGCCGAACAGTTAAAGACTGATCCCGGCTGGACCAGCCGCGAACTCGCGACCGGCCACGACGCCATGGTGACCATGCCGGAAGAAACCGCCGCCCTGCTGCTGGAAGCGGCCGGCGATTAGGGCAAATCCAGCCGAACCTCGATTCCGGCGGCGGCGATCACCGCAACGTCGTCGGCCTCTTCATCGCGGACATCGAGCCCGCCCTTGACGGCCTTCACCGTGATTAGTCCGATCGGCAGCGTCGCCTTCACAGCGTCGCAATCGACCTGGTCCGGCTGCTGCACGCCGACGGTGACGTCGACCCGCATGGTGGCGGTGTCCACGTTCAGGGTTCGGATCATGGTCAGCGAACTATGATGCAGGGCGTCCTGCACCGCGCGGATGGCGGCCTTGGTGTAATCCCCGCCATGCAGATCATTGCCGGTTCCCATTTCCAGGATAACGCGTTTGAAAGTCATTTTCTGTTTCCCCTTACGGCAAGTCGAGCCGCACGACGGCGACGGCATTGGCGATGACCGTGATATTGGTGCCTTCGTCATTGGGGATTTCCAGCCCGCCTTCGACGACATTCACCGTTCCCGTGCCGTGGGGCAGGATGGCGAGAACGGCTTCCTTGTCCACCTGGCCGGGTTGGGGGACGCCGATATTGACTTCGACTTCCATGGAATCCACATCCAGCCCAAGCGCGGGCCCGACGCTGAGGGAATTATGCCAAAGGGCGTCACGCAGCGCGCGCACGGCCGCTTTCGTGTAATCCGTCCCGCGAATATCCGTGCCCATGCCGATTTCGAGCGCCACGCGTTTTAAAGTCATTTTGGGTCGGTTTCCTTATGCCGATTTGAATTCTCAAATTGTCCGTTACTTCCGCCGCCCCGGCAAGGTAGAATAGGAGACCCTAAGCCCGTAAGTTGGTATTCGGCCTATTGAGGAGAGAATTATTGGCTTCCACCCCGACGACACCGAGCGAATTGGAACCAATCACCGTCAAGAGTGACACCCGCAACATTCTGGCCCACGCCAAGCAATATGGCGACAAAAATGGCCTGAACGACACGCTGATCGTCGATATCGACGCCCATGTTACCGAAACCGCGTTCTGGGGCGATGTCGTCGACCGCATCCCGAGCGATGTGTATCGGCACATGGCGAGATCCTTTCAGGACCGGGTCGGGAGCCCGCCGGGATTGCTGAACAGCCAGCCCGGAATCGCCTATCAGGACCAGTTCGGCCGCGTGCCCCATCAGCAGAGTCAGCAAGAAGTGGTCGAGGAAACCGACACCCATCGCCAGGTGGTGTTGGCGCGTCGCGCCATGGATGCCATGTCGGTCGATTACACGGTGATCTTCCCGACGCCCATGCTGCTGCTCGGCACCCATCCCCAGCCCGAGGTCGAAGTTGAACTGGCCTTCGCCTTCAACCGCTGGCTGATCGAAGAGGTTCTGTCGGAAGATTCCGGCCTCAAGGGGCTGCTTTATCTGCCGTTCAACACGCCGGAAGCCTGCCCCGATATCGTCGAAGCGTTCGGCGACAAGCCGGGCATCATCGGCGCCACGGTGACCAGCACAAGGTTCCGCGCCGTGCATCACAATTCATACATGCGGCTTTATTCGATGCTGCAGGAGCGCGGCCTGCCGCTGACCTTCCATGCCGGGTTCAACTGGTCGGACGGTTCGATGGCGCAGCTCAACCGGTTCCTCTCGATGCACGCGCTTTCCTTCGTGCATTGCAACATCATCCACATGACCAATTGGGTGATCAACGGCTTGCCGGAACGGTTCCCCAATCTGGACGTGATGTGGGTCGAAAGCGGCCTCGCGTGGCTGCCCTATCTGATGCAGCGGCTCGATTCCGAATACATGATGCGGACCTCGGAAGCGCCGCTGCTGAAGAAAAAGCCGAGCGAATACATCACCGATATGTATTATTCGAGCCAGCCGCTGGAGCGCGATCACCCGAAATTGCTGGAAGCAACATTCGAGGCGGTCAAGGCCGAGACCCAGGTGATGTGGTGTTCCGACTGGCCGCATTGGGATTTCGACGGGCCGAGCGTGATCTGGGATCTGCCGTTCCTGGACGAAGCCGCCAAGCGCAATATCCTGGGCGAGACGGCGGCCAAGCTGTTCAACCTGCCCAACCCCTATCTCGCCAAACAGGCGGCGGAATAGCGGGCTGGCCGTGATCAGTCGCGGCTTTCTTCCCGCAAGAAATGCAGCCGCTTAATCACTTCACGGTCGGTGAACATGAAGATATGGGCGGTGTCCGAGACCGCCTTATGGCTGGCCCAGCGCCAATGGGGCACGGTGAAGACATCGTTCCGCTGCCATTGAATGGTTTCGTCGCCGATTTGGGAAACGCCCTCGCCATCGACCACCAGACACACGGCGTTGGCCGACGAACGGGCGGTTCGGGTTTCCGCGCCACGCGATAATTCCCAGGCGTAGGAATCGAGCGTCAGGATAACCGGCCCGCCATCGACCGGGTTGGTATAGCGCAGGCGTTTTGCGCCGTCGTCGTCGACCGGCATGTCCTGAAACGCCGTGATCGTCCGCGTCCAGGGATAGCGGAACATGGGCGAATAGGGCATGTCGGGCGCATCGTTCACCGGCACGAGACCGGCGGCGGCGAAGGCATCGTCCGAAAGCATCGATTTGTCGGACGGGAATTCGTTCGAGCCGGTATGTTCCGAGAACAGGGTCCCGAGATTGGACGCGAGCGGCACATCGAGCGCGTCGAGCCAGACGATCCGCTTGTCCGAATCATTGACATGTTCATGCCACGCCCAGTTCGGCGTCAGGATCAGATCGCCGTCGTCCATTTCACAGCGCTGACCGTTGACCATGGTGGCGCCGCCGCCGCCTTGCATGATGAAACGCATGGCCGAGGGCGAATGACGGTGCATCGGCGCGGCCTCACCGGGTTCCAGTATCTGGATACCGGCGAACAGATTGGTCGTCGTAAAGGGCTGGCCGTTGAATGCGGGATGGACCAGCATGAGTACCCGGCGGACCGCGTTTTCCATCGACACATCGCGCGCCGCGCGTTCCACGAACGGCCCCACATCCGACCAGCGCCACTGCATGGGATTGTCGGGCGATGTGGGCTCCAACGGCAGGATATCGTGATATCGGTCCCACAGCGGCAGAATGTTGGCGTCTTCGAGAATAGTGGCGAAATCGTCCGGCGTGGGAGTTGTCGTTGTCTCGGCCATATAATCCTCCTCATCCTCCTTCTCATCGGCGGAATATGTTGCGCGCGATATTTCAAGCCGGGTATCTTTCCCGCCTATCCACCAACGGAAATGGATCATAATGGCCGAAATCTTCGTCGGCAAGCTGAGTGACTTCGACAGTCCCGGCCGCAAGATCATTACCAGGGACGACATGGACATCGGCGTGTTTCATATCGATGGCGAAGTCTACGCCTATGAAAACGACTGCCCGCACCAGGGCGGACCGGTGTGTCACGGCCGGATATTGAAAAAAGTCGAAGAGGTCATCATGGAAGACAAAACCAGCAAGGGCCTGACTTTTTCATCCAAACACACGCATGTGGTTTGCCCGTGGCACGGCTTCGAATTCAATATCAGGACCGGCCGCCATCCCGGCGACCGCAACGCGGTCCTGACGCCGGTGGAAGTCAAGATCCGCAACCACGACGTCTTCGTGATCGTATAGAAAAACATGGCTTACCAGCGCAGGACCAGCTTCCCCTCGCGCACTTCATACCCTTGCAGGCGGCGCAAGAAGCTCATCCCCAGGAGGGACGGCCCCGAATTGGCTTGAATAAGGGGTTTTTTGGAGGATTCGGGGGCTTTAGCCGCCTGGGATGATCCCAAAAGCGGCGTGAAATCGCGGATCGCGACCACGCCCACCGCCATCAGACACAGCGCGATGACAAAATTTCGAAGTATCGGCCACATTGCCCGCTGCCTTGCGATCCCGGAATACCCGATCATGGCGGGTTCAGGCTAACAGAGAGCTAATGGTCTGGTCAAAGCGCCGATCTAGCAGGCTGCTGAAAAAGGCATAAATTTAGCGGCGCTACTTGGGTTTTGATGCTGGGCCGATAGTTTTCGGCGGTCGCTTTTATATTCTGTGTGTTTTCTCGGTGGCTTGGGGTGGTCCGGGCCGTTGCCGGACG
>JAYZAW010000233.1:0-13394 GCA_036339495.1 Pseudomonadota bacterium
GGGTGGGGGAGTGGGCCGGCGGCGCCTTCTCTAGAACGTCAAACGTTCAAAGATTAAACCACATGGTTTCCAACCTGTTGTAAAATATGGTATTTTTCTTTTGCTGTATTTGGGAAACGGACTATTCATGGCGGGATCAGCCACCCACTCGGGTTGGGTCAAAGCGGAACGGGACGGCGACAATCTGCTGCTGTCGGCGGGTGGAAGCTGGGTCATCGCGACCCTGGCCGAACTCGACGCCCGTGTGCGCAAGATCGCCGCCGGTTCGGTGCGCCGCGCGCGTATCGATCTCGGGTCCGTCGAACGCATGGATACCGCCGGGGCCTGGGTGCTGTACCGCACGCGCCGCGATTTCCGGGCGCTTGGCATCGATGCGGAATTTGAAGGGGTCAAGCCCGACCACGACATCATTTTCGGGCGGATCGCCGCCGGCGACGACGAAGATGCTTTTGAAGAACAACCGTTCCATCCGATCATCGCCATGGTTCACCGGGTCGGCGCGGCCACCATGGGAATCATCGAGGAAGCGCTCGATTTGTTGAATTTCCTCGGCGTGATCGTGGTTGCCTCGGTTCGGGTTGTGCTGCACCCCAGTCGGATTCGATTCGTCCCGTTGCTGGTTCATATTGAGCACGTCGGGTTGAATGCGCTGCCCATTGTCGGGCTGTTGTCGTTTTTGATCGGCGTGGTGCTGGCGTTTCAGGGCGCCGATCAATTAAAACAGTTCGGCGCGGAAATATTTACCGTGAATTTGGTCGGCGTATCGGTGCTGCGGGAAATGGGAATTCTATTGACCGCGATCATCGTGGCCGGACGATCCGGCAGCGCCTTTACCGCGCAGATCGGCACCATGCAGGTGAATGAGGAAATCGACGCCATGCGCGCCATGGGTCTTGATCCGATCGAGGTGCTTGTGCTGCCCCGCGTGTTGGCGCTGGTCATCGCGCTGCCGCTGCTCGCCATGTTCGCCAATCTGATGGGGCTCGCGGGCGGCGCGGTCATGTCGGTGATCGCGCTCGACATTTCCGTGGTCCAGTTCGTGGAACGTCTGAAATCCGTGGTGCCGATTTGGGCGTTCTGGGTCGGCATGATCAAGGCGCCGGTTTTCGGGTTGTTGATCGCGCTGGTCGGTTGCCGAGAGGGGCTCAAGGTCGGCGGCAGCGCCGACAGCGTCGGCCGCCAGACCACCAAATCCGTGGTGGTGTCGATCTTCATGGTGATGGTTGCCGATGCAATATTTTCGATCTTTTTCTCCTTCATGAAGATCTAACCGGATGAATAGCCATAATCCAGCAATCATCCGGGTCCGCGGCTTGACCACGCAGTTCGGACGCAGCGTGATCCACGACAATCTCGATCTTGATGTGGAGCGCGGCGAGGTCATGGGAATCGTCGGCGGGTCCGGCACCGGAAAATCGGTGTTGATGCGCACCATCATCGGACTCAACAAACCGAAATCCGGCGATATTGAAGTGTTCGGACAAAACACGTCCGGGCTTGGTTTGGCCGAGCGCGAGGCGATTGATATCCGCTGCGGCGTGCTGTTCCAGGACGGCGCGCTGTTCTCATCCATGACAGTGGCCGAAAATATCATGGCGCCGATGCGCGAACACACCAATCTGCCGGTCAAGCTGATGATGGAAATCGTTGCGCTAAAGGTTTCCATGGTCGGGCTTGCGCAGGATGCCTGCGGGAAGTTCCCATCGGAACTTTCGGGCGGCATGCGTAAGCGCGCGGGGTTGGCGCGCGCACTGGCGCACGACCCAGAAATATTATTTTTGGACGAGCCGACCGCGGGGCTCGATCCCATATCAGCGGCCGCGTTCGATACCCTGATCGGCAGTCTTCAGCAGACCCTCGATCTCACGGTCATGATGGTGACCCACGATCTCGACAGTCTGTTGGCGATCTGCGACCGTATCGCGGTGCTGGTGGATCGGCGTATTATCATCGGGACGGTGGACGCGCTGATGCAGGAATCTCACCCCTGGATCCGGGACTATTTTCATGGGCCACGCGCCCGCGCGGCCATGGAGGGCTGACAGCGACAATGGAAACACGGGCCAGCTACATACTTGTCGGAAGTTTCGTGCTTGTCTTGGTGGCGGCGATATTCGGATTCGCCATCTGGCTCGCCAAGGTCGAGTTCGAAGCCGTGCCCAAGCGATATGTGATCTATTTCTCCGGCTCGGTCACCGGGCTTTCGATCGGCAGCCCGGTGCGCTATCGCGGCGTTCCCGTGGGCAGCGTTTCCGATATCCGGATAGACCCGAAAAATGTCGAACGAATCCGCGTCATCACCGACGTGGAAGACGGCACGCCGGTCAAGCAAGATACCAGGGCAAGCCTGGGGCTGCAGGGCATCACGGGCGTTGCCTATATTCTGTTGAGCGGCGGAACCCATGACAGCAAACAATTGACGGCAAAATCTTCAGAAGATCTGCCGGAGATTATTTCCGAGGTCTCGGGGCTTGAGACCGTAATGGAAATGGCACCGGAAATATTCGAAAAAGTCATCGTTCTGGTCGATCAACTGACCAAATTGGTGGATGACAGCAATATCAAATCGATCTCCGGCACGCTGAATAATCTGCGCAGTCTGTCCGACACCCTGGCCCAGCGGCGAGATAATATCGACCGTATTCTGACCCTGGGCGAGGACACTTTGACCGAGTTGCGCGATGTGGTGGGCAACATGAATAAGGTTACGACGGATTTCAGCGCCAAATCCGCCAGATTGACCGACAGCTTTGGGGACGCGGTGACCGACGTGCAGGTCACCCTGTCCGACATTCGAAATTCCGCGCAATCTTTTTCGAAGCTTGCCGACAAGCTTGATAACGTGGTGGACGAAAACCGCGTCGCGGTTCAGGATTTCGCGAGCGGCGGGCTGTACGAACTGACGCAGTTTCTTGCCGAGGCGCGTCTGCTGGTGGCCGGCTTGACGCGGTTGAGCAATCAATTGGAACAGGACCCGTCGCGCTTCCTGTTCGGCGACACCCAGAAAGGGTTCGAGGTGAAATGACAAAGCAGAAATTATCTCAGGATACCCGCGCCGGCCGTGGACTCCTAATCCTTTTGACCGCTTTGGCGGCGCTGTCGGGGTGTGGCGGAAGCATCCTGCCCGGGATCACGGCCGAGCCGCCGCAGCTTTATATTCTGACGCCGAAAAGCACATTCTCCAAAAACCTGCCGAACGTAAAATGGCAGCTCACCATCGACAAGCCGATTGCCCAGGCGGGGCTCGCCACGGCGCGCATCGCGCTCAGGCAAAGCCCGATTTCGCTGGAATATTATGCCCGCGCCAATTGGATCGATACCGCGCCGCTGATGGTCCAGACCCTGCTGGTGGAAAGTTTTGAAAATTCCAACTCCATTGTCTCGGTCGGCCGCCAATCGGTCACGCTGCGCGCCGATTACAGCTTGTTGACGGAGCTGCGGGAATTTCAGGCCGAATATAATGGCCCCGGCGTGCCCAAAACGCGGGTTCGGATCAACGCCAAACTGGTGAAAATGCCGCAGCGGATCATCATCGGCACCATGACCGTGGAACGCGTTCAGGCGGCGGCCAGCAGAGACATGAAAGATGTCGTACAGGCGTTTGATACGGCGCTCGGCAAGGCTCTGAAGCGGGTCGTCGAATGGACCCTGGTAACGGCCCCGCCGAAAAAGCGTCGCTAAACCATTAGACGTCGCTCAGGAGTTAGAAATTGTTGAAAAGATATATTGTAAACGACGTCGAAGAGACGATTGCCTTCTACACTTCCAAGCTGGGTTTCGAACTCAAGAAGAGTTTCGCGCCGGCTGTCACGTTCCTCGGCCATGGCGATTTGACTCTGTTGGTATCCGGCGCAATGGCGTCGGCGAGCCCATGCTCGATGGCGCGATACCCGGTCCGGGAGGCGGCTGGAACAGGTTCATCCTGGAATTCGACGATTTGGAGTCCGTCGTTGCCCGGCTAAAGGCCGACGGCGTCGTATTTCGCAACGATATTATGGATACGCCGCACGGCAAGCAGGTGATTTTCGAAGACCCATCCGGCAACGTCATCGAGCTTCGTCAGCCGCCCGCTTAGGGCGGGTTGACCGTTGTCCCGATAGCGGCCAACTGATACACCAAAGCGGCATTTAAGAGCGGCGGGGGAACCTAAATGAGCAACGAACAAACACCGCCATTTCGCGCGGACCACGTCGGCAGCCTGCTTCGGCCGCCGAGCGTCGTGGAGGCGCGCAAGAAATTCTATGGCGACGAAAGAACTATTTCCGACGACGAGCTGCGCGCCGTTGAGGATGAAGCCATCTCGGACGCAATCCGGATGCAGGAGGATGTCGGTTTGCAGGTCGTTACCGACGGCGAGTACCGCCGCTATTTCTGGCATTACGACTTCATGGGAATGCTGACCGGTTTCGAAATGGAAACTCGTGAGGAAGGGATTCAATTCGCCGGCATCCGGATCCCGCCACTATTTCCCACGATCACGGGAAAGCTCGATTTCCCCGACGATCATCCGATGATCGATCACTATAAATATGTTGCGGCCCATTCGAAGGCGACGCCGAAAATATCCATACCGGGGCCAAGCTGTTGTCATTTCAGAACCGCGCCGGATGATATCGCGCCGGCGGAATACCGGGATAAGGAAGTTCTGTTTGCCGACCTCGCGGCGACATACAAAAAGGCGGTTCAGGCGTTTTACGATGCGGGTTGCCGCTATTTGCAGATGGATGACATCTATTTCGCTTATTTGTGCGATCCGAAGCACCGCGCCGCCAAAGAGGCGGAAGACCTTGATCCCGACAAATTGATCGACAGCTACGCACGGATGATGCACGAAGCGATCAAGGACCGGCCCGACGATATGGTGATCGCCATGCATATGTGCCGCGGCAATTTCCAATCGACCTATGCGGCCGAAGGCGCCTACGACCCGGCGGCGGACGCGATCTTCAACAAGACCGGGGTCGATATCTTTTTCATGGAATACGATACCGAACGCGCCGGGGGCCTTGAGCCGCTGCGCCTGTTAGCCAAAGGCAAGCAGCGCGTTCTGCCCGGTTTCATTACCACGAAAACCGCCGACCTCGAATCCATCGACGGGCTGAAGCGGAAATTCGAGGAAGCGGCGCAATATGCCGATATGGATCAGCTTGGCATCGCTCCGCAATGCGGGTTCGCGTCGACCGAGCACGGCAACAAGATCACCTATGACGACCAGCGCCGGAAGCTGGAACTTGTGGTCGCCGTGGCGGAAGATATCTGGGGCGGAAGTTAGCGCCTATTTGGCTCAAACCCGAGCGCCGCGACACGTTGAGCTCCTGCAGCAGCTTCTTGCGCACCGCGCGGGCCAAATCGTCGAAGCCGTCGGCTTTGATGGCAAATGCGCCCGGTCCGCCAATCACTTCATTGCGAAAATGATCAATCAGCCCGTCGTCGAAATCGGTGATTGCCAGGCTATTGATGGTGACCGCCCGCGCGATCGCCTCGTCGCGCCTGTGACGGGGGGCGCCCCTTGTTGTTCCAGCCGTCGCCGGAGATATCGATCACACGGCGGATGCCCTTGAACGGGTTTTGCGCCAGCAACGACATGCCGAGATCGATCGCCGCGCCGAGCGCGGTGCCGCCGCCGAATATGGTGCGCTCGGCGGTGAGCAATCGGGCAGCGACGACTTTCGCGCCGGCGCGCCCCGAAAGCTTGGTTCAGCCCACCACCTGGGTGCTGATGCCGGGCCCGGACCATTCCACATAGGTGACGACGATCGCCCTGTAGGGACCATGTTTGATCGCGGCGAGGATTTCGGGATGGGTCAGCGCGCGGGCATAGCCTTCGCGCTGCAGCTGGAATTCCTGGAAATCGATGCTGCCCGATGAATCCACCGCCAGCACCAGTTCGAGGTCGACCTCTTCTGCCATCGCGAGGGCGGGCAGACATGCCCATAACAATATCCAGACCGCCAGGCGGACTGGATATTTCATGACATTTAACTCGCCTTTTTCTTGGCCAGCACGTCGCCGATCTTGGTGGTCAGCTTTTCGCCCTCGCCGGCGGACAGTTCATAGACCCATCCCGAAGCCGTGGCGTTGATTTTATCGGCCTGTTCCTTGGCCTTCTTGCGGCTTTTTTCGTCGCCCGTCGACGCATCGACCGAGGCGGAGAATGTCCCCCAGACCACCTTGTCGACGAATGTCATTTCGACGCGCACTTTCAGTCCGGCGAAAGTTTCATATTCCGCGACATTGATTTTTTCCGGAAACTTGACCTCACCAGCCTTCTTGACGTCCTCGAAGCTCAATCGCCACAGTCCGCCGGCAATGTTCTTGCCTTCATCGGAATCCTTGAGCTTGCGCCCTTCCGGCACGCCCGCCACGGCGTATTTCCGGCTCGCGCGCTTGGGTTTGGTGATCACGATTTCGGCCCCGTCGGGCTGCCGGATCACCGCCCGGCTTATGTCCTCGGCTTCGATATTGACGATGTCGCGGACCATCCAGTCATTGGGGGTGGCGCCGAGACTGACCGCGCCCCTGGCGAGCCAGGACATCGTATCGTTGCCGCGCCGCAGATAGGTGCCGGCGCCGCCGGTGCCGAACAATCCGGCTGCCCGCTTGCCGATGACGCCGCCCGCCAGCTTCTCGCCGTCGGCCCCGGTCAGGGTCACCCCGATGGATTTGGCGGTGATCGCATCCGGCGCTTCAACCTGCAGCCGGTCATAGCGTTTGGGATCGCTGGTTTTGGATTCAAGCAGTTTCAACTCGGCCAGTCCGACGATGGCCGCTTTGACCTTCTCGAAGGACACCTTGTAATCGGCCTTGTCTTTCAGGCCCCAGCCCTTGTCGGTGCGGGTGACCGAGAATTTGGCCTCGCTTGAGACGATATCGACCCGCGCGACGGCATTGACCTTGTCGGCAAGACCGGGAAAGGCGCGCTCGCTGTCAGACGAAATGACGGTCAGGGACCGCTGGGTCTGGGTGACCTGGATAATGGCGGCGACCACGACGATCCCCGTAACGCCCGCCAAGATCAGGAGGGATTTCTGGTTCATGATCTTTCCTTATTGATGGGCCGCAATCATGCGCCGCCGGGTTCGCCCGCGCCGCGCCAATCCGAGGACAATGGCGAGCAGCGTAATCAGCACCGGCATGGCGCCGATATTGAGCACCTTGGTCCACGCGTCGAGCCGGTCGATGTCTTCGCGCAGCGCCACGCGGACCTGACGGAGGTCGCGCCGAAGCTTGAGCACCTGGGCGCGGAATTTGGCGATTTCGTCTTTTTGCTTTTGTGTCAGGATCACCGCGCCGCCACCCTGTTCCTTGGTCTGTAGGGTTTCCAGCTTCTTCTGGATATCCGCCAGTTCCTTGTTCAGGGCCTGTTCCCGGTCGCGGAATTTAATCTCCGCCGCCTTTTGGATTTCCTGGACCCGGACGAAGGGTCGGCTTGAAAGCCCCCGGCTGCGCAATCCGATCAGGGCCGACGACCCGCTGAGATTATCGAGCGCATTGATCACGAAATTGCCGTTATTGGCGGTCGGCACCACCAGCCGCTGGCCGAAGAAATCCTGCACTTGAAGCCAGAAATTATCCGCCAGAATGTCGGTATCGGCGACGATGATCATATTGACGTCTTCTTTTGCCACTTTCACATGCGGATAGACCTTGGCCGGCTTTTTATCCTCCAGCGCGACTTCCTTGTCGGCTTTGGTGCGGGCCTCAAGCACTTTCTTCGACGGGCCCTTGGGATAGGCGCTGTTCATCTTGCCGCCGACCCGGGCCGCGACAATCATGCTTTTGCCGAGTGGCTTGAAAGTTTTCAGGATCTTGGACGGATCGGGCTGGAAGCGAACATCTTTCGCCGCCACCGGCGCCGATGCTTCCGAGGAAGAAATCAGCGGCTCCAATGTAATCGGGGCATCCTTCTTTTTAGAAAAGAATCCCGCGCTGGCCATGTTGATCAGGCGAAGTTCGCCGGTGATTACATCGTCCTTGGTCATGCGTTCGGGGCGCATGGTCACCCAGGCCACGTAGTCGGTGATGATCGGCTTGCCGAGGCTGTCGACGCCGGCGCTGACCCGCTGGGCCGAGCCGAGATCGCCCATCACCTTTTCGGTGGTGTAGTTGATGCCCCAGCCCTTGAACAGCTCGTCGAGATCCGATCCCTGATCGGGTGGCAGGCGCATGGCCTGGTTCGACCTTGTGCCTTCCTCGGCGTAGGGGTCGACGAACACAATGGTCTTGCCGCCGCGCAGCACGAACTGATCGATGTCGTAGAGCGATTTTTCAGTCAGCCCGATCGGATGCACGATCATCAGCACGTCGATATCGTCGGTGATCTTGGGCTCCAGCCCCATGGATCGGACTTCGAAGAACTGTTTCATCTGCTCGATCACGGCCCAGGGTTTGTATTTTTTCAGCGGGTCGGCGTCGATTGGCAGGCCGGACACCAGCCCGACGACTTTTTTCTTGGGATGGGCGAGATTGTATATCAGGCGGGTGAGATCATATTCCAGGAACTGTTCGCGCTGCGGCTGGAGAAAGCCGATCACGTCCTGGTCGTCGGTGGTGTTGTTGCCGGCGATCCCGAGATAGCCGAGCTCGCCCGTCTCGCTCAGGGGCACGCCCTTGAGACCGAATCCGACCGCGCGGTCTTCTTCGGTCGAGAACGGTTTGGGGTCGATGATCTCGAGCCGGAGCATGCCGTTCGACAGTGTGACATAGCGCTCGACCAGCTCCCGCACGCGGGACGAATAGGTACCGAGCCCGGGACTGGCGTCGAGCAGATCGCGCGACACGAAATAGCGCAGGGTCACCGGCTCCTTGAGCTCGGACAGCACCTTGAGCGTGCCGTCGGACAGGGAATATAGCTTGCCGGAGGTCAGATCGAGCTGCGCGTTGCGAAATGCCGCGCCGGAATAGATATTGACCGCCAGATACAAAATGACGGCCAGCGCCAACGCGCCGAAACCATAAGTCGTCCGGTCCCAGTTTTTCATGTCAGCCACCCTTCTTGATGTCGATGGTCACGACATTGGCGAACAGGAAGACCACCATCGTGGAAAGTAAATAGATCACGTCGCGTATGTCGATGACGCCCTTCATGATGCCGTCGAAATGGGTCAGAAAGCTCATCGATGCGACCAGATCGGTCAAAAACGGTGGGGCCCAGCCCTTGAAGGCGGCCTGCACCATCTCAAGGCCGCTCATCATGAACATGAAACACACCGCCGCCGCGACCACGAACGCGATGACCTGGTTGCGGGTCAATGCCGACACGAAACACGCGATCGACAAAAACGCGCCCGCCATCAGCAGGCTGCCGACATAGCCGGCGACAATCACGCCGTTATCCGGATTGCCGAGATAATTGACCGTGATCCAGATCGGGAATGTCAGGCTCAGCGCGATTGCCGCGAAGGCCCACGAAGCCAGAAACTTGCCCATCACCGCCTGAGTCGTCGATATGGGCAGCGTCATCAGCAATTCGATGGTGCCGGTCTTGCGCTCCTCGGCCCATAGCCGCATGCCGATGGACGGGATCAGGAACAGATAGAGCCAGGGGTGAAACGAGAAGAACGCCGCGAGATCGGCCTGGCCGCGATTGAAGAAGCCGCCGAAGTAAAACGTCACCGCGCCCATCAGGGCGAGGAAAATGACGATAAAGACATAGGCGAGGGGCGTGGTAAAATACCCCGCGAGTTCGCGCTTGGCGATGGTGAATGATTTGTTCATCGATCCGCACCTAGCTCGAAATCGTCATGGAACGGAACACCTCGTCGAGATGGCCTTGCTCGGCGCGGATTTCCTCGACCGGAAAATCGCTCTGGCGGACGAACGCGCTGATTTCGGTCAGGATCGGCTTGCCGTCTTGGGGCAGCACCATCAAATGGGCGATCGGCGCGGAGCTATCGACCACATTGACGCTGGCGACGCTGGAAATCTGCGTCAACTGGGCATGCATTTCCTCGGCCTTGTGGTTGGCGACCCGGATGCTGACCGCGTTATAGAAGGTGGAGCGCGCTTCGAGTTCTTCCGGCGTGCCGTCGGCGACGATCTTGCCGCGCGAGATTATGATCGCCCGGCTGCATACCGCGCCGACTTCTTCCAGAAGATGGGTCGAAATCACGATCGCCTTGTTTTCCGACATCTCGCGGATCAGCTGGCGGACCTCGTGCTTTTGATTGGGGTCGAGCCCATCGGTCGGTTCATCGAGCACCAGCACATCCGGGTCATGCAGAATGGCCTGGGCCACCGCCACGCGGCGTTTGAAGCCCTTGGACAAAGTGCCGATGGGTTGTTGGAAAACCTCGCCCAGATTGATCCGGTCGGCCGCGCGCGCGACCGCGTCGTCGCGGTCCTTGCCGGACAGCCCGCGGATTTCCGCCACGAAGCCCAGCAGTCCTTCCGGCGTCATGTCTTCATAAAGCGGGGCGCCTTCCGGCACGTAACCGATGCGCTGCTTGACCTCGATCGGCGATGTCGTGACATCGAAACCGCACACCACCGCCGTGCCGGCGCTCGGCGGCAGAAATCCCGTGATCATCCGCATGGCGGTCGTCTTACCGGCGCCGTTAGGGCCCAAAAACCCCAATACTTCACCTTTTTCGACGGAAAAACTCACATCGTCGACGGCTGTCAACGGACCGAAACGCTTGGTCAGGCGCTGGATATCCAGCATCTGGCTCATATTCAATTTCCTTTTCCAACGTCTTGCCTTGGGCCATATCGATCGATTGTACATCCCGATCCTGCGCGGCCCGCCATCGCTCCTTTTGGAAGTGGGAAAGGTTTGGAGAAACAGAGGTTTAATGTCAAGGGGGGACAACAAGGATTAACCTTGTTATTCGTCAAATTTCTGTGCCAAGCAAAATTTTATGGCCCATAAGCCAGAGGCCGGGCCGATCGGACGGCCCGGCCTCCGGGAGGGTTGGCTTATTCGGTTAAACCGATTTACGCGGCGGATTGATGCTCTATACCGGTCTTGGCCGATTTGATCTGGATCTGGCGCGGTTTCATCTCTTCCGGCAGTTCGCGCACCAGATCGATCAACAGCATGCCGTTCACCAGATCCGCGTCGCGGACCTCGACATGATCGGCGAGCTGGAAGCGGCGCTCGAAAGCCCGTCCCGCGATGCCGCGATGCAGATATTGCACCTCCTTGGTCTCGGACCCGGTCTTGACGCGGCCCTTGACGACCAGCGCGCCGCCCTTGGCCTCGATCTCGAGGTCTTCCGGCCGGAATCCGGCGACCGCGATGGCGATGCGGTATGAATCGGCGCTGAGCTTCTCGATGTTATAGGGCGGATAGCCCTGCGACTCGCCACTGGAACGGGTTGCGGCGTCGAGCAGCGACGGCAGACGGTCGAACCCGATGGCGGAACGAAATAGGGGGGAAATGTCAAATTCTCGCATGGCTACAGTTCTCCTTTATGAGCAACATGCAGGGTCAATGGCCACCCAATTGGGCTGGCTGATACCAAGGAACTCTATGGGTCATGATCAACGATCCTTGGTATTTTCACCGAACCCGCAATGCGGCGTCCGGCTGAGTCAAATTTGGGAATGATCCCGGCGGGTTCAAGGGGCGATTTGAAGCTTTTCCGCGACCACGTCCGCGATCGCCAGGGACGAGGTCAAACCAGGGGATTCAATGCCGTAAAGGTTGATCAGTCCGTCGATACCGTGCTCATCGGCGCCCTGGATGACGAAATCCGCGGCGGCCTCGCCCGGCGCTTGGAGTTTGGGTCGAATGCCGCAATAGCCGGTCTGGATAGCGCCATCGGCGAGATCCGGATAATAGCGCCGGACCGCTTCATAGAAACTTTCGCCACGGGCCGGATCGACGATGTAATCGAGCTCGTCCGGGTTCTTGGTATCGAGCCATTCAACATCGGGCCCGAATTTCACCTGGCCGCCCATGTCGAGCGTGACGTGAACGCCCAGCCCCGCTTGGCCCGGCACCGGATAGATCGGCCGTCTGAATGGCGCGCGGCCGGCCAGGGTATAGTAATTGCCCTTGGCGAAATGATAGGGCGGGATGGTGTCCGGGTTCAGCCCGTCGATGGAATGGGCGATTTTATTGGCCCACAGCCCGGCCGAATTGACCACGATATCGGCGGTGATCTCCATCGGTTCCGCTCCGCCGACTGTCAGGGTGACGCCGTCATCCTCGACGCGCCCGCCGGTGACCGGCGACAGCCGCGCCAGCGCCGCGCCATGGGTTTCCGCGTCGCCCTGATAGGCCAGCATCAGGCCATGGCTGTCGATGATCCCGGTCGATGGCGACAACAGCGCCGCGACGCAGCTTATTGCCGGCTCCATCTCATGGACTTCGGCCGGCGTCTTCCATTCCAGATCGGGCACGTCATTGCCGGCCGCCACGCCCTTGAGCCGTTCCAGTTCGCCGATCTCATCGTCTCTGGTGGCGACGATCAGCTTACCGCAGTGCTGGTGCCCCACACCGGCCGCCTCGCAATAGTCATACAGCGCGTGCTTGCCCGCGACGCAGTATTTCGCCTTTAGACTGCCCTTGGGATAGTAGATTCCGGCATGGATGACTTCCGAATTGCGCGCCGAGGTTTCGGTGCCGATGGCGTCGGCGCGTTCGACAATGATTACCTCGCGTCCCGCCATGGCGAGCATTCGCGCCACCGCCAACCCCACAACGCCCGCGCCGATAACAACGCAATCAACGCGTTCCGCCATGTCAGGCTCCGGCAGCGCGCCGCGCGGGTGTTTCCGAGGCGGCGTCACACCGCGCGACGATCTCGTCGGTCGACTGCACGTCGGTGAAGATATTGAACAGATTGTTGAGTGTCGCGTTGTGTTCTTCGTCGGTGCGGGCTGCGTTGCCGTCCGATACCATGATCACCTTGTAATTCAACATCGCAGCGTCGCGCGCGGTCGATTCGCAGCACACATTGGTGACCGTCCCGGTGATCAGCAAGGTGTCTATGTCGCGGGAATTCAACAATTCCCCGATATTGGACGATCCCTGGATAAAGGCGCTGAACCGGTTTTTGACGATCCAGGAATCGCCTTCCTGGGGATCACACTCGGGCCATAGCTCGAACCCGTGCGTGCCTTCCGTCAAGGCGTCAATCAGCGCCTTGCGAATTTCGGGCTGGGCGAAGCCGTCGAACCAGTTGTTCCAGTTCTCCTCTTCCGCTTCGCCCATCACCATCTGGATCCAGACCACCAGCCCGCCGGCGGCGCGCAGCCCGTCGGCAATGCGGTTGATATTGGGCACGATTTCATGCGCGCCCGGAACCGAGACCGAGATTTCCGGATCGATGAAACCGTTCTGCATATCGACGACCAGCAAAGCGGTGTGGGTCGGATCGAAATCTCCGAACGGGTGAATGCTGTCCCGGCGGCGCGCGGCGCGTTCGAGAACCGCGTCGGTCAGT
>JAYZAW010000234.1:0-5910 GCA_036339495.1 Pseudomonadota bacterium
ATCGTCGATGTGCCGCTCTCGGACACCATGTTCGTGGTCGCCCACTTCCACATGGTGATGGGCGTGGCGCCGATGATGGTGGTTTTGGGCGCGATATACCACTGGTATCCCCTGATCACCGGCCGGTTCCTGAACCACGGGATGGGGCTGTTCCACTTCTGGATCACCTTCATTGGCGCCTATGCGATATTCCTGCCGCTCCACTATCTGGGCTTCCTGGGCGTGCCGCGACGATATTTCGAAATGGGTGAAACCACGTTTATTCCGGAATCGGCCCAAACGCTCAACGCCTTCGTCACCGTGGTGGCGCTGATTGTGGGCGTGGCCCAGCTGGTGTTCCTCTATAATCTTTTCCGCAGCGCCTCGAAAGGCAAAGACGCCGGGCACAATCCGTGGAAGGCCTGCAGCCTGGAATGGCAAACCCCGGATGTGCCCCCAGGGCACGGCAATTTCGGCGACGATCTACCGCTGGTGTATCGCTGGGCCTATGATTATGGCGTGCCGGGGGCGGAAGAGGATTTCATTCCGCAGAATGTTGCGCCGGGTGAAACCGAGGCTTCCGGAACCCGGGGTTCCTAAGACGTGGAAATTATCCATGAATTGACCAGGAAACCCTGGCTGGCGCAGACCGGCAAGGATGCCGGCGACGATAGTGGAAAGTCGTTTCCCCTGTCCGTCGAAAAACTCGGCTTACGGGTTTTCCTCGCCGTGGTCACGGTCCTGTTCTCGCTTGTTGTCGTGGTCTATAGCGACCGGATGACGCTTTCCGACTGGCGTCCCCTGCGGGAGCCCTGGTCGTTGTGGCTCAATACGGCGCTGTTGATCCTGGCCAGCGTGGCGTTCCAATGGGCGCTGATAAATGCGCGGCGGGGAACGATTGACGGCGTGAAGACGGGTCTGAACGCGGCGGGCATGCTCACGCTTGCATTTCTGGTCGGCCAGATCTGGGTGTCGCAACAATTAACCGCCGCGGGCTATTATGCCTATGAGAGCCCGGCGGTCGCATTCCTGTATTTGATGAGTACGATGCACGGGATGCATTTACTGGGCGGTTTAGTGGTCTGGTATCGGGCAACGGTCCGGATGCGGCGCGGCGAAGACGCGGCGCAGCTTTATCCGTCGGTCGAACTATGCGCCATCTACTGGCATTATTTGCTGGGAATTTGGCTGGTACTATTCGGTCTGTTGTTGTTGACGTAAAGAGGGCAAGAAACAAAATGGCAGAAACTTCGACGAATCCCGCGCCGCTGCAACCTGGAATGCAAGGCGTGGTCGCCGACTGGGCGTCCGATCAGCGGGCATTCAAGAATGTCTCCTGGGGCAAGGCGATGATGTGGATCTTCCTGCTCAGCGATACATTCATTTTCAGCTGCTTCCTGCTCTCATACATGACGGTGCGGTCGTCCACGACGGTGCCGTGGCCCAATTCCAGCGAGGTCTTCGCCCTGTCGTTCGGCGGCGATCCGATTCCGCTCATCCTGATCGCGATCATGACCTTCATCCTGATCACCAGCAGCGGGACCATGGTCCTGGCCGTCAATTTCGGGTACCGGAAAGACCGGCGCAAAACCGCGCTCCTTTTAATTATCACCGGGTTGTTCGGCGCATCCTTCGTCGGCATGCAGGCGTTTGAGTGGACCAAGCTGATCGTGGATGAAGGGGTCCGGCCCTGGGGCAACCCCATGGGCGCTCCCCAGTTCGGTTCCGTGTTTTTCATGATCACGGGCTTTCACGGGTTTCATGTGTCCGTCGGCGTGCTTTTCCTGTTCCTCATAGCTCGAAAAGTGTGGCGCGGAGATTACGACAATGAAACGCGCGGTTTCTTCACCAGCAAGAAAGGCCGGTATGAGATCGTCGAGACCATGGGTCTCTATTGGCATTTCGTCGATCTGGTGTGGGTATTTATCTTCGCATTTTTCTATCTTTGGTAAGGTGTAGACATGGCAGAGGCAACAGCAAACGCGGAACACCAGGAACATCCGCTTGGCATCTATTTCCAAATCTGGGCATGGCTATTCGTTCTCAGCGCCTGTTCATATGCGGTCGACTATTTTCACGTCGAAAGTTACCTCAGATGGACCCTGATCATCATATTCATGCTGCTGAAGGCGGGGCTGATTGTCGCGGTGTTCATGCACATGATCTGGGAACGGCTGGCCATGGTTTGCGCCATCCTGGTGCCGCCGTTACTATTGCTGGTGTTCGTGGCAATCATGTCGATCGAATCCGACTACACCTTCTTCACGCGGTTGACGTTCTTCAACTTCGGAACCTAGGGACGCCGATCTAGCCGAGGCCAATTCGTTGGGAAATCGAGGCGTGGCGCCGTGAGCCCGGGCATCCGATCCACCATATTGGCGATCGTGTGTGGCATGATGGCTGCGTCATTCCTGCATGTGCGCGGCGTCGTGGATTTGAGTTTCGGGTTCCCGCCAGGGGGGGTGGCCGAAGGCGGGATGATGGCGCTCATCGGCGGCATCGGCGGCTACGCCATATTGCTGGCGTCCCGCATCTTGCGAAAACTCCTAAAACGCTCGAAATAACCGATAGTGTCACTGCCGGACCGCGCGGTAATTCAACGCCGCCGCCGTCAGGTTTTTGTTGAACCACATCAGACAATACATCCGCTCGGCTTCTGCTTTGAATCGGGTAGCGCCGAGCGATGCCGCGATGGTTTTGACGGCATATCGGATTGAAAATCCGTCATGGTAATGAATGTCGAATTCGACCCGCCGGTCCGACCGGAATTCATAATCGACCTGATCGCCCGCCGCCAATTCGAAACATCGCTCCCTGAATTCAAACGGCGCCAGCGTCAGCGCGCCCTTGGGGGCGTTCAGGAAACTAAGGCTCGGGCTGCCGACAATCGGTTGGGAAAGAATCCACAGGCTGATCATCGTGTAGGCGACCATGAGAATCAAAAAAGGAATCTGGCTGAAAAGCGCGGCGCGCGCGGTATCAAAAACCTTCAAGGCCACCAGATGCGCGACGCCAACGGCAATAACATGGCCCATAACGATGGCCATCACCGCCGAATACCAGACGAACCTGGCTCCGATTACGGTGATATCGACCTGATATCCAGCAGTGTCGAATAGATCCCACCCGAACCCGAACGGGTCCGAAATCAAGGGGATGATGAACTGCCCCGCAATCAGCAGGTAGGACAGATAGTGCGCCAGATGGTAGGCAATCGCGATTGGGGCCAGAGAGAACACAAACAATCCGGCGATTTCCAACACAGGTCTTGGATCACCGGACGCCCAACGGGTGAGCCGCGAAAAACCAAGAAAAACCAACAGGAACGCGGCCGGACACACCATAAGAATGACGGTCTCGAACACGACATGAAAATCGACGCCGAAATCGTGCAGAATTCGAATGATCGGATGGAGCATGCGCGTTTGGGCGGCTCCTTGCAGGAGCCCGCTCCATAGCGGGGTCTCCTTGAAGCCGTCGAAAGTGACCGTGGACAGCATCACGAGAATAAACGCGGTCGCCGATAATCGGCACGGATCGGTCGTTATCAGGGCGCTGGCATAGGGGCGGACCCGCCAGCGGCGCGGGCGCATATCCGGAAAGGCGCCGCGCCGGCCGCCGATCGGCGCAAATCGTCCAAACACTTCGAAGGCCAGCGAAAACGCCTCGCCTCGGGCAAGCCAGACATCGCGACCGAAAACGGCCATGCCGAGCCATGTGATCGCCGAATAAATTAAAATCGCGACAGACAACGCGCCGGGCGATCTGGCCGATTCCGAGATGAGCTCGAACCAGGCGAAACAGAAGAACAAAGCGACCGCCGGCCAGACGCCCAGCCAATCGGGATAGGCAAGGCGGGGTGTCCGGACATTGTCCGGCCCCTGCCGTCGTATCAATCGTTCAAATCCGGCGAACACGATCGACCAGGGATTGACGGCCGGCCAGATATTGCCGATCAGCGCCGCCACATAGGCGAGACCGACCCACCAAATGATCCAGACAAATGTCGGCGCAAAGTTATTCGCCGCTTCTTCCACGCCAACCAACCCGGCGATGACGACCAGAAAAAACAGCGCCACCGAAAGTGTCTTCGCCGCAACCGCCACCGCCGGACGCAATACCACGTTCAACATTTCGACGTCGCGCAACTTGACCCAAGGCGCACCGTTGCCGGTCGCCCCGGCGCGGAAGGCAAACGCCATGATGACAAAAGACAGCGCGACCGCCGCACCGGCGCCGAAGACATAAAAATTGAGCGGCAGGGGAAGATCATAACGCGCGCCGAAGGCATGGGCGGCGGCCGGCGCCGCGCCGCACATCATCGCCGACAAGCCGCCGAATAGCGGCGCAATTACTCCGCCGAGGCGGGCATACGGGAATTTATCGGGGATATACTTCAAGATGGGTCAGCGCATGATGGCCGTGGCCTCGGCCATGTTTTCCCCAACCGTGGCTGGTGATCGGAAACCGGCCCGTGGCGCCCGCCGTAAAGGACATCACCCCCGGTTTGCCGGGACGAAGATTTAGTTTCTTGTCATATCCATGAAGATGCAGCTGCGTCGCCTCATCGCTCAACCATCGCAATTCAAGCACGTCGGCTTCAAGCGCGCGAATGGCTCCCATGGGCGATACGATTTTGCGATTTTCGATGCGTATGTTGATGATTTTGCGGGCGCTGTCCCGGCCGAACGCCGGCTGAACCAGGGCGACGGGAAAAATCGAGATCATGACAAGCCAGATCAAACCGGCCATTCGATTTGAGTTCATGGTTCCCGCACTTTAACGAATGGACTCGCCGCGTTATCGGGCGCGTTCACGATTCTGATGAATCTTCGTTGTCGTCCTGTTCGGCCCTGAGCTTGCGCCATTTCTTCCGGCCCATGTAGAAAACGAGGAAAAGGATCGCCACGCCCAGAATGATCAGGACCGCGTTTCCGCCGCCGTCGCTCCCGGTGTCCACCACGCCATGACCCGCCAACGCGCGCGAGATCAATATTCATTTCTCCCTACAATATCGTACGAATTCTATCCCATGGGACGTAATGTGGCGAGGGCTTGTCGGCCGATAAAGCGTATCGGCGACCCCAATGGATAGCGGGGCCGCCTTGCCGATAAACCGGACAATGGTCAAGCCGATGCCCGGCCATTCGGCACGGCATCTAAACCGTAAGGTCATGAGATTTGATACGGCCCGGGACGGCTAATTTCGCGCGGGCCGGCCAAAATTAAACGAAATGGAATTCAGCCGGAACCGGCAAGGGTTAGCGCGACACCGATCAGTCCCAATAATAGGACGGTTCCCCCAATGATCGACGCCACAATTCCTACATACTTTAGATCGCCCTTTTCTGACATAACCACCAGAACCCTTCATAATTGGAATGAGCCGACAAGTTAGACGATATTGTCTTCAATCCAAACCCAAATTTACCCAACCGCTAATAGTCGCGGGGAAGCTGGCTTATCAGCTTATAGGTTCCGTAGAGTATCCCCGCGACGACGATTATCCCGAGGATGACCAACATAATTCCCGCCGTCATGGAATTTATTCTCCAGTCTGATACTGCCAGCCGATGACGCGATCGTATCGCTCCCGGTAACAGAAGAAAAGCCATGTAAATGCATCCATGTATCCGGAAATCATCCGATTTCAACCCCCGTTATTCATCGAACATGTCGGACATGGTAAACATTGCCGGAACGGGCAATCGAGGATCGAAATCGTGAATGAAGGCTCGGACCACATATATCATGGCGGCGAACCGCCTGACGACGGGGCGGACTGGCTCGATCTTTCGACGGGAATTGCGCCCCGCGCCTATCCCTTTTCGCCGCCGCCGCCGGTTGCCTGGCGGCGATTGCCGCGCCGGTCTGAAGAACGGGAGGCGCTCGCCGCCGCCTCGGATCATTTCGGGAAAGGCGCGGCGGGCG
>JAYZAW010000235.1:0-3914 GCA_036339495.1 Pseudomonadota bacterium
GGATGAAATCGGCCAGGTACAGCGTGTGATCGACCTCGGCAAGGTCCTCGAGCCTGCGCGCCTGTTCTTTTGCGGCGAGGGGATTGGGCGTCAGCACCTGAATGGTGTAGGGCGCGGTATCGGACTCATTCATGAGTTCGAGAAAGGTCGCCACGGATTCGGTGGTCGGGTCCTTGAGTGATACCGGGTTGAAATCGAACCGGGCCGACGGCAACAGCCCCGCCGCCCCGATGCCGAGGGCCAACGCAATGGCGGCAACCGGTTTTCCACGCCGGTTGATCGCCGTCTCAAACCGGTTCGCGCCCGGCTGCGCGGCGCGTCCGGATTTTAAAGGCATCAAAGTCAGCAAGGCGGGCAGCACGGTCAGGTTGGCGATCAGGGCGATAAACATGCCGACCCCGGCGATGATGCCGAGTTCCGACAGCCCGTCATAATCGGTCGGCGCAAAGGCGAAGAAGCTCGCCGCCGCGGCCAGGGCGCACAGGGTGAGCGCGCCGGCCACGCCGTCTCCGGCGTTGGTCAAGGCGTCGTCATGGTTGGCGACCGTGGCGATTTCCTCCTTGTAGCGCAGCGCGAAATGAATCCCGAAATCGACGCCCAATCCGATAAACAGCACCGCAAACGCGACCGAGATCAGATTGAGGTGCCCGATCGCCAGCGCCGTGAAGCCGGCGGTCCAGATCAGCCCCATCACCAATGTCAGCAGGATCGCGGCGACCAGCCGAACCGAGCGCAACCCGAACGCCAGCACGAAGGTCACCAGCACCAGCGAGATCAATCCGGCGAGGCTGGCGCCGCGCGACACGCTGGCCAGTTCCTCGGTCGCCATGGCCGCGCCGCCGGTCAGGCGTATCCGCACGCCGTCGGTTTGGCCGAGATTCAGCGCCTTCGCATGGCCGCGGATGGCATCCATGACGGCTTTCGCCGGTTGCAGGCTGGCATAATCCATCACCGGCTGAACTGTGATAAAGCGACGGCGGTCGGAAGCCTTGGATTTTTCGCCCTTCATCAACTCGACCCAGGACAGGTTGCGCGGCGCGCCGTCGGCGACGGATCGCGCGACCGCCTCAATGCGCGCCAGAACGTCCGTGAGGCCACGGGCGGCGGCCTCATTGGGTTTCAATTCATCGATCGCGAGGCCCAGCACGTCGAACAACCCGGACAAGCTGGGATCGCTCGCCAGCCGCGCCAGCAGGGGTTGGGCGTCGGCCAGCCGGTCCGAGAGATCGGCAAGCGCGCCCTCGTCCAGATACAGCAGCCCGTTGCGGGCGAAGAACGGGTCGGCGTCCGGTGCGAACACGGTGCGGAAATGGGTCTTGTCGGCGCGCAGCCGCTTGGTCAGCAAGGATTGCGCGTCCTGCGCGCCGTCGGGGGTGCGGGCGTCGAGAACCACGGCAATGGTGTCGTGGAATTGCGGGAACTTTCGTTTCAGCTCGTCGGCGTCGCGGCGGAACGCCAGATCGGGCGATATCAGATCCGCCGTATCGGTACTGATGGTCAGATTGCGCACGGTGTAAAACCCCGCCGCCGCTGTGAGTGCGAGCGACAACAACGTAACCAACACGGCGGACCGCCGCATCGCATCGACCCAGCCTGTGGCGGCGCGGGAAAATCTCGCCCCGAAACCTGGGACATGAGGGTGCGACGACATTCAGCCGCTACCCCGTTTGAACACGCGACGGCCTTCCTTGATCTGCCAGGCGATCAAGCCCGGAATGCCGAACAGCAATTCCCGCGCCCGTCGGATCAGCGCCAGCGCCAGGCTGATTTCGGGCCCCATGCCGATGAACGATCCGAGCAGCACGAAGCCGGCTTCCTGCACGCCGAGCCCGCCGGGAATGGCGAAAGCGGCGGCGCGGATCGCCTGGATCACGCTTTCGATCATGATCGCCTCGATCAGGCCGATGGGATGACCGAGGAAATACATGCCGAGCCAAATCTCGCCGGCGCCCGCAAGCCAGGCCGCGAGCCGCCAGAACAGCGACCACGACACCCCGGCGCGGCGCGCATACAGCGCGGACAGTTCGGAATCCATGCGCTCCGCCCCGCCGACCAGATCGAGCCAGGCGCGACCGCGCGCCACGCCGACCAGCTTGTCGGCGAGATAGCGGAACAGGCCGAAATTCTGCAGCGCCAGGAAAATGCCGAGCAGCGCGCCCACCACCACCAGCCCGACCGAGATCGCCGCGACGATAGCGTTGCCGAAAGTCGCCCCGAGATAAAGCAGCGCGCCGACGCCGAGCAGGGAAAACACCACCTGGCTGAGCGCGCCGAATGTCAGGTCTGCGGTCACGGATGCCCCGGCCGCCGGCCCCGGCATGCCGCCGAACATCGCCAGCCTTGTGCGCACCAGTTCGCCGCTGACCGGAGCCGCCGGCAGCAGATTGTTCACCGATTCGCCGATCCAGCGGATCCGGATCGCCGCCGGCAGGGTCAGGCGGTGGGACGACGACATCATGGTCAGCCAGGCAAAGGTGTCGCCGAGCATGGGCACGAAATGAAACACCGCCACCACCAGAACCCCCCACCCGGCGGCGGCGGTGGCGTCGAACACGCTGGCGATGCCCTGATCGGCGATCAGAAACACAAGCAGCGCCGTACCGGCGCAGAGTAATAAAAAACTCGCCAGTTTCATCTATGCCTTCGCTTCACGCCGGGATAATCGCCACGCATCCCACAATACCCAGATCAGGAATATCGGCGTCCCGATGCCGGCGGCGAGAATAAAGCCTTCGAGCCAGCCGAGCCATGCCACGGGGCCCACCAGATACAGAATATCCTCGATTTCAAACCCGGCCCGGGGGGTCTGTTCGACAACCTCCGCGCCATGTTGCAGTTCGACCCGCATGCGGACCGAAAAGATAACCGTGATCGAGACCGCCGTGATCAGACCCAGCCACGGGCCCCAGTCCCCGGTCAATTCACCGCCGGCGCCAAGCCCGATGCCGATGAAGCCCGCGCAATAGGTCGTCGCGGCCCCGAAATGATCGAGATAATGGCCGAATCGCGAGGTCTTTCCCGATGACCGGGCATGGGCGCCGTCGACATGGTCCATGAACACGGCGAACATGAAGCACAGCCCACCCCAATTGGCGAGGACCGGATTGCCGCGTGAAAACAGCCAGCAGGACGTCAGCCCGACCAGCATGCCGAACACGGTCAGCATGTTGGGCGATATGGGCGTGTGAACCAGCGGCCGCACCACGATTTCGGCCAGCCGTGCATCATAGGCCCGCGCCGATTTTTCCTGACCGGCGGGTCCGGCTCCATCTTGCGGATTATGTGACATCAAAATATTCCATGGGCGCAAATCTACGCATTCGCGCCGGCAAATGCACCAGCCAGTTCGCATCCGGCGGAGGAATTTAAATGGAAAAACGGATCATGGGAGAATTCGCCAATTCATGACAGAATGACCCGCTGGTAAAATGGGTTTGTTATGGATAATCAATCGGATCCAGAACTAATCAAACTAGTTTCGGGACATGTATTGCTTGGGCAGCTCGAACCCCAAGAGTTGAAACGCGTGCTGGCCTTCTCCAGGACCGAACGTTTTCCCGCCGGGCAGGTGATTTTCCGCCGCGACGAGCCGGGCCACAGCATGCTGACCGTGATCAGCGGGTGCGTAAAAATTAGCGTATCGTCCAGCGAAGGCAAGGAAGCCGTGCTCGCGATTCTGGGGCGCGACGAGGTGCTGGGCGAAATGGCGTTGATCGACGGCAAGGAGCGCAGCGCCGACGCCACGGCCCTGGAGCCGAGCGAAGCGCTCTCGATCCATCGCCGCGATTTCATCCCCGTTCTGGAACGCAACCCGGCCATATGCCTCCGCCTTTTGGGGGTCATGTCGGACCGGCTCCGGCGGAACGGTTGGTGATTGCATCCGATTGCGGCATGGGCCGCGAAGGCATGAGCCG